>NZ_JAERJY010000070.1:0-17457 GCF_018257375.1 Providencia sp. JGM181
TAATAACACTCTCTGTAATTTAACATCGCAGTTTTCATGTTAAATCAACAGAATAAACCGTAATTGGAAGGTACTATGTCCATACTTCCTCAATGCAGTTATAAAATACTTGGCTTTTCACCAGAGATAAGTCCGGCCTATCGCCAAAAATTACTTTCCCTCGGTCTGCTTCCAGGCTCAGTGTTCAAAGTTGTGCGCGTAGCGCCGTTTGGTGATCCCGTGCAAATTGAAACTCATCGCGTCAGCTTAGTATTACGCAAAAAAGATTTAGCTCTGATTAACTTAGATGAAGCTCAAGCGAACTAATTATTTTTGGATTAATTCCAATAAAGATTTTCATTTTCACGACTGGCATACACTATGAAACCATTAACTATCGGCCTTATTGGCAACCCTAACGCAGGTAAAACAACCTTGTTTAACCAGTTAACAGGGTCACGTCAGCGCGTCGGTAACTGGGCAGGAGTGACCGTCGAACGTAAAGTTGGACGCTTCCACACACCTGAACACAAGATTGAACTCGTTGATTTACCAGGTACTTATTCCCTTACAACTATCTCAGAGCAAACCTCCCTCGATGAGCAAATCGCCTGCTACTTTATTTTAAGTGGCGAAGCCGACATGTTGATCAACGTGGTGGATGCCTCAAACCTCGAGCGCAATTTATATCTGACATTACAGCTTGTTGAACTAGGTGTTCCCTGCATCGTCGCACTGAACATGCTGGATATTGCCAAAAGCCAACATATCGATATTGATGTTAAACAGCTCGAAAAACAGCTCGGTTGCCCTGTTATCCCAATGGTCTCTACCCGTGCAACTGGCCTTGAACAGCTCAAACAAGCGATTGATAGCCATCCTCAAAATAGCCAACAAGCCCTAGTGCAATATCCGCCACAACTGTTACAAACAGTGGATATGCTTTCAGAGCAAATTTCTGCTCAGCAATTTAGTCAGCAGCAGCGCCGTTGGTTAGCTCTCCAGATTTTAGAAGGCGATATTTATAGCCGCCAACGAGCTGATATCTCTGAGCAAGTATTTGCTGAAACTCGCCTTAGACTTAAAGATACCTTGCAAGAAGAACCCGAGTTGCTCATTGCGGACGCTCGCTATCAATCCATTGCCTCAATTTGTGACGCCGCGATTAATAACAGTGCCGCTGAGCCGAATAAACTCACTCAAGCGCTGGATAAATTTATCTTGAACCGCTGGCTTGGCGTGCCAATTTTCTTGTTCGTGATGTATCTAATGTTCGTCCTTGCGATCAATATCGGTGGTGCTTTACAACCGTTCTTTGAAGGTGCCTCTGAAGCTATCTTTATTCATGGTATTCAATGGATTGGAGCAACAGCAAACTTCCCTGATTGGTTGACCGTTTTCCTTGCTCAAGGTGTTGGCGGTGGTATCAATACCGTTCTGCCTCTGGTGCCACAAATCGGCATGATGTATCTGTTTTTATCTATCTTGGAAGACTCAGGCTATATGGCTCGAGCGGCTTTCGTTATGGACAGACTGATGCAAGCTCTTGGTTTACCGGGTAAATCTTTTGTTCCATTAATTGTTGGCTTCGGTTGTAACGTACCTTCTATCATGGGAGCAAGAACCTTAGATGCACCTCGTGAACGCTTGATCACTGTGCTTATGGCACCGTTTATGTCCTGCGGTGCTCGCTTAGCTATCTTCGCAGTATTTGCAGCGGCATTCTTTGGTAAAAACGGCGCAAGCGTCGTGTTCTCCCTCTACATTCTCGGTATTGTCGTGGCAATCCTAACAGGCCTGCTACTGAAACATACCCTGATGCGCGGTGAAGCGTCCCCGTTTGTGATGGAACTGCCGGTATACCATGTACCTCATGCAAAAACATTGCTTATCCAAACTTGGCAACGTTTAAAAGGCTTCGTGATCCGTGCGGGTAAAGTCATTGTGGTAGCAAGTATTTTTATCGGTGCACTAAACAGCTTTTCGTTATCCGGCAAGCCTGTGGACAACATCAATGACTCTGCGCTGGCCTCCGTCAGTAAAGTGATCACCCCAGTATTACAGCCTATCGGCGTGCACAATGATAACTGGCAAGCGACAGTTGGTTTGATCACTGGTGCAATGGCTAAAGAAGTGGTGGTTGGGACTTTAAATACCCTGTACACCGCCGAAGCAATTACCAGCGAACCTTTCGATGCCGAATCGTTTGACCTGCTCGATGAGTTAGGTGCAGCAGTCACGGATACATGGGATAGCTTAAAAGAGACATTCTCCATCAGTGCATTATCCAACCCAATCGAAGCAAGTATGGGTGATGCCGAAATGGCAACAGGCTCCATGGGTACCATGGCAGCGAAATTTGGTTCAGATATCGCCGCTTATAGCTACCTAATCTTTGTGCTGCTGTATGTGCCTTGTGTGTCAGTCATGGGAGCAATCGCCCGTGAAACCAACAAAAGCTGGATGACATTCTCTATTCTGTGGGGATTAAACGTGGCTTATAGCCTCGCCGCGCTGTTCTATCAAACAGCCACATTTAGCGAACATCCACAAAACAGCTTGATCACCATTGGCGCTGTGCTGCTGTTTAATATTGTCCTCATCACCGCTCTACGCCGCGTGCGCAGCCGCGTGACGTTTAATATTAAATCCAAAACAGCGCAACAGTGTTCAGGTTGTTCTAACAACAGTTGCCACTAAGGAAAATACGATGGTCAGCTTGCTGCAAGTCCGAGATTTAATTGCATTATATGGGCAAGCTGACATTGCGCTTCTGAGTTCTCAACTAAACGCCCCTGCTGCACTGGTCAATGCCATGGCTGAAAAGCTGGTCAGTATGGGGAAAATTGAAAAAGTCGATGTGAGCGCGTGCCTTACGGGTACCAGTTGTAAAGGATGCCCCGAGAGTCACGATTGCTCACATTTTGTCTATAAGATTAAATAGTTATTTTCATTTCAGCGAATTAGCTTCTAATCCACTGATTTAGCTCAATGATTTCGCAAACTGAACCAATGTTTCACAAAACTCATCGGGATGAGAAATAAACGGCGCATGAGCGCTATTACGCATCACAACGGATAATGAATTGGGATACAACTCATCTAATTTCCCTGCGATTTTACGCGGGACCAAGCCATCTAAATAACCATAAACGCGTAAGAAAGGCACTTGTAAATGGGTGAGTTCCTCTCGTAAATCTTCAATACGTAAAGATTCCAGCCCCATATTCAAGGCTTCAACCGATGGCATTGGCAACGCCAATACCACAGATTTCAATGTACGCGCATCCTCACGGGCGCTTTCAGTTCCCAATGTTTGCAGTGCCAGAAAACGCTCAACGGTACGCTGGAAATTTTCAGCCAGCATCTGCTCAAAATTAAGTAAGACTTCGGGCTTGATACCTTGCCACTCATCATGAGCCCCAAAGCAAGGGGAAGATGCCACGGTGATTAAGGCTTTTACCTCATTCGGGTGATCAAGCGCGAGACGGCTTGCTACTAACCCACCTAAAGACCACCCTAGCCAAATCGCATTTTTAGGTGCTTGTTCCCACACAACATTGGCCATTGATTGAATGGTCATCGGAGTGAAATCGTGACTACGCCCATAACCCGGTAAATCAACTAAATGGATGCGAAATTGCGAAGCCAGTCGAGGAATAATTGTTTGCCAGACTTCGGCATTCAGTCCCCATCCGTGCAGTAACACAATATCTTGTTTTCCTTCACCCACTGTCTGCCAATATAACGTCGCCATGGTTACACTCTCTTCAATGTTATTTTCATTCTGATTTTTCAATCTAGGACTCGCCTATGCTAGCAATGGAAGGGGTCTGTTGGCTATGCCGGCAGTTATTAAAAATTCCCCAGCAAGGAATATGCAGCTTTTGTATCAAAAACTTACCGCCAATGCCGAAGGTTTGTCCACAATGCGCTCTTCCTTGTGAATATCACCAATTTCCTTGCGGGCGCTGCCTTGTACAGCCACCGCCTTGGCAAAGGTTGATTACCGTAACGCCATATCAAGCGCCATTACGCCAGCTTATCCATCAATATAAATTTCGTTATCAACCCCAGTTAGCTATCCCCCTGACGCGGATATTTTTACTTTATTGGCTGAATGGATATCGCCAACAGCAATGGAAAAAACCCGACTTATTGATAACCATACCTCCCCACCCTCGACGATGTTGGCGTCGAGGATTTGATCACATGGCATTAATTGGTGGTAATTTAACCACATGGTTAAATATTGCCTATTCGCAAAATTCATTATTGCGCTCTCGTGATACACTGGCGCAAGTTTCATTAACACGTAAGCAGCGCCGCAATAACCTAAAAGAGGCATTTACCCTTGAAACTTCGGTTTCAGGTCTACACATAGCTATTATTGATGATGTGATTACAACTGGCTCAACCATGCATGCCGCCGCTCAATTGTTGATTTGTGCGGGAGCGCATACTGTTGACGCGTGGTCACTCTGTCGCACCTTGTAGGATGGGTGTAAATGGGCGTATTATAACCAACTAAAGCAGTCAACTATTATTGAGCAAGAGATTATGATTAATATTACAGAAGCAGCACAGACTCACTTCTCCAAGTTATTGGAAAGCCAAGAGTCAGGAACCCAAATTCGAGTATTTGTCATTAACCCAGGCACACCAACCGCTGAGTGTGGTGTTTCTTATTGCCCTCCTGGTGCCGTAGAAGCCACCGATAAAGAGCTGAAGTTTGAAAAACTCTCTGCTTATGTTGATGAAATTAGCGCTCCATTCTTAGAAGATGCTGAGATTGATTTCGTCACTGACCAATTAGGCTCTCAGTTAACCTTAAAAGCACCGAACGCGAAAATGCGTAAAGTGTCTGAAGATGCGCCATTAATTGAGCGTGTTGAATACGTTTTACAATCACAAATTAACCCACAGTTAGCGAGCCATGGCGGTCGTGTTTCCTTAATGGAAATCACCGAAGATGGTTTTGCTATTCTGCAATTCGGCGGCGGCTGTAACGGTTGTTCCATGGTCGATGTGACGCTGAAAGAAGGTATCGAAAAAGAATTACTGAAAATGTTCGAAGGTGAATTAAAAGGTGTTAAAGACCTGACTGAGCACCAACGCGGCGAGCACTCTTTCTACTAATAGATTCTGCTCACACGCATTTTCTACTGAGTATCGGAGCATCCTCAGCACGCCTGTGGATGCTCTTTCATGACATTTCCCCTAATTTTCCGGTATTTTATGGACCATTTTGAGACACTAACACCCGAACAAGCTTATCAGCACTGGCTAGATGGCACTGCTATCCTTGTCGATGTTCGCGATCCCCAAAGTTTTCGTGCTGGTCACGCGACAGGCGCTTACCACTTAACCAATGAATCACTTCACCCGTTTGTCGAAAAAACAGATTACGAACAAACGATTATGGTGATGTGCTACCACGGTCACAGCAGCCAAGGTGCGGCGCAATACTTAATTAATATTGGTTTTGAATCTGTATATAGCATTAATGGCGGATTTGAGGCATGGTCACGGGAATACCCACAAGCCATAACGGCGCTCTAAACGAGACAACGTATTTATGATCCACATTATCTCTTTTGAAAACCCACGGATGGCTCAAGCGTTTGTCGATTATATGGCTGGACAAAATATCCAACTACAACTCCATCCTTCCAACGACCAACAACATTATGAACTTTGGCTCGCCGATGAGCAGCATACTGAGCAAGTACGCCAAGAGTTAGAAACCTTTTTGCGTAACCCTAATGATCCTCGTTACCTCGAAGCCAGCTGGCAAACGGGTCGCACAGATGCCCAATTTCAGTATCGAAACTATCTGACATTCAGTTATTTAAAACAGCAATCAGGCCCATTAACTATCGCCGTTATTTTGCTGTCTATCGCGGTCTATCTTTGGGTCACCCTGACAGATCCCCGTGTCGTTCTATACTATCTAGGTTGGCCTATTGGTGATCAGCAAAGTGAATTGTGGCGTTGGATAAGCCCAGCGTTCGTTCACTTTTCTATTTCGCACATCGGTTTCAACCTTGCACTCTGGTGGTTCCTTGCCGGGCAAGTTGAGAAAAAAATGGGTACAGGAAAACTGTTCACCATTTTATTAGTTTCCGCATTATTCAGTAACTGGGGTCAATCCCTATTCAGTGAAAACAACTTCGGCGGCTTATCGGGTGTCGTTTATGCACTGGTTAGCTATGTTTGGATCACTGGCGAACGTCGCCCAGAAATCGGTATCGGCATCCCTCGCGGGCTCATGGTATTCTCGATTATCTGGTTATTTTTCGGTTACTTTGACCTGCTTGGTATGGACATTGCTAATGCCGCACATACTTCAGGGTTAATTATCGGATTATTGATGGGAATATGGGATAATAGGCTCAGTTTCAAACACCAAGGTTCCAAATAGAACATTTTATAATTAGAGGCTAATGCTGTGAAACAAACCCAGAGACATGATGCAATTGTTGAACTTGTGCGTCTTCAGGGATATGTCAGTACTGAAGAACTTGTCGAACAGTTTGAGGTTAGCCCTCAGACCATTCGCCGAGACCTCAATGATCTTGCTGAACAGAATAAAATCCTACGACACCATGGTGGCGCAGCCTTGCCTTCGAGTTCCGTCAATACCGCCTATAATGACCGCAAAACTATGTGGTCTGAAGAAAAAGCGCGTATTGCTCAACGTGTGGCAAGCCAAATTCCTGACGGCGCAACCCTATTTATTGATATTGGCACAACCCCTGAGGCTGTTGCTCACGCATTGGTTAATCATAAAAACCTGCGAGTAGTGACCAACAACTTGAACGTCGCAACATTGCTCATGGCAAAAGAGGATTTTCGTTTGATCCTTGCAGGCGGTGAAGTTCGTTCTCGCGATGGCGGAATTGTCGGTGAAGCTACCCTCGACTTTATCTCTCAGTTTAGGCTGGATTACGGCATCCTGGGGATCAGCGGGATTGATATGGACGGCTCATTGCTTGAGTTTGATTATCATGAAGTGCGCACCAAGCGCGCGATTATCGAAAATTCTCGTCATGTCATGTTGGTTACCGACCACTCCAAATTTGGTCGAAATGCGATGGTAAATTTAGGCAATATGAACCTAATCAATACCTTGTTTACCACCCAAGCGCCTCCAGCCAGTATCCTAAAGGTTATCGAACAGCATAACGTTCAATTAGAGCTCTGCTAGCCCCCTGGCTTTAACCTCCCAATGATGGTAGCTTGCCTACCATCAATTCTTATTTTTTCCTTTCTTTTCATTCTGTTGTCATCCCTTTGTCATATTGCCAACTTATTAAACAGATTAAATTTATACACAAAATGTTATTAGCATCACGCGCTTGTTATTTTTATGGATTACAGGTTGGCAGACGTACAAAATTTGATTACAATCAAATGAGCGAAAACGAACATTATAGAAAATGGTTCGAACATCTCAGGGGGATGCATGGAAACGAAAGACTTGATTGTAATTGGCGGCGGAATCAACGGCGCTGGTATTGCGGCTGATGCTGCTGGGCGTGGATTATCTGTACTGCTGCTTGAATCTCAAGACTTAGCGAGTGCAACTTCATCTGCAAGTTCGAAACTAATCCACGGTGGTTTACGCTACCTCGAACATTATGAATTTAGACTGGTGAGTGAAGCACTTGCAGAGCGTGAAGTCTTATTGCGACTGGCTCCGCATATCGCATTCCCAATGCGCTTCCGTCTACCTCATCAGCCTCACTTACGCCCAGCTTGGATGATCCGTATCGGTCTGTTCCTGTACGATCACTTAGGTAAACGCGTTAGTCTGCCAAGCAGCAAGAGCTTAAAATTCAACCAGAATTCTGTCTTAAAACCTGAACTAACCAAAGGTTTCGAATACTCAGATTGTTGGGTTGATGATGCGCGTTTAGTGGTATTGAACGCTCAAGAAGTAGTCCGTAAAAACGGTGAAGTTCGCACTCGCACTAAAGTGACTCGCGCATACCGTGAAAATGGCCTTTGGGTGGTTGAAGCTCAAGACTTACGTACTGGCGAAACTCATACTTGGAAAGCCAAAGGTCTGGTCAACGCTACAGGACCTTGGGTTAAAGAGTTCTTCGATGACGGCTTAAAACTGAAATCCCCTTATGGTATTCGTCTGATCAAAGGCAGCCATATCGTGGTTCCACGCGCTCACGATGAACCACAAGCATATATCCTGCAAAACGAAGATAACCGAATTGTCTTTGTGATCCCTTGGATGGATGAATTCTCAATTATTGGTACCACCGATGTTGAGTACAAAGGGGATCCAAAAGATGTGAAAATTGACGAAAACGAAGTTAATTATCTGCTGAAAGTGTATAACGACCACTTCAAAAAACAGCTGACTAAACAAGATATTGTGTGGGATTACTCTGGTGTTCGCCCTCTGTGTGATGACGAGTCAGACTCTCCACAAGCTATCACTCGTGACTACACTTTAGATATTCACGATGAAGAGGGTAAAGCGCCATTACTGTCAGTCTTCGGTGGTAAATTAACGACTTACCGTAAACTGGCTGAAGCAGCTGTGGGTAAATTAGCGGCGTACTACCCTAACGCTAGCGGTCCATGGACTAAAAATGGTCAGTTACCGGGTGGCGATATCGAAGGTTGTGACCGCGATGGTTACGCACGCGTATTAACCCAGCATTACCCATGGCTCCCAGAAGGCTTAGCACTGCGTTATGCAAGAACTTACGGCAGCAACAGTAAGTTGATTTTAGCAGGTGCAAACTCACTGTCTGATTTAGGTGAAGCATTTGCCGCAAACGTCTATGAAGCCGAATTACGCTACTTAGTCGAAAATGAGTGGGTTGTAGAATTAGACGATGCAATTTGGCGTCGTACCAAATTGGGCATGTGGCTGAACGACGCTGAGAAACAGCACATTGCACAATGGCTTGCAGAGCACACTAAAGTGGCTGTGACAGAATAATCTCGCAAGAGATACGCAGTAAGATAGAATCGTAAAAAACTCGTTGTTGTACCAAAAGCGCCTATCTGTGCCCACAGACTGGCGCTTTTACTTTATTATCTTTCTAAGAATTTGATGTTGTCATCAATTCTGGATTGGATCTGTTTCAATGTCGTGGACGTAATTCTATTAGGATAATGTTCATTTGCGATATCGCTAAATTTGCGAGCAACATGGCATAGGCGTGATATCGTCTCATTAGCTTCTTGCGCAGTGATATCCGCATCATCAGCCAATGCTAGCAAATGCCTCTTTCCAATTTTTAGCGCTTCACCCATCACATCCATTTGATGATACCCTCCAGGCCCTTCACAGAACGTCACATCATAGGCAGGCGCCAAAGCCCATTGACCCGACTGAGACAGGGTGTAAGCGAAATTCTTTGGGTGGTCATCACGATTATTAAAGATGACATTAAAGGCCACACGTTCAAATGCAGATTTTTTCTCTCTAATATCATTCGTGCATTTATGTGTTGCACGAAGAAAACTAAGATAATCAATGCTGCCTGGAATTGCATAATCTGCTCCAGTCAAAGCCGCTAAACTTTGAACAGGAATTTTAAAGCCGCCCTGCCTATCAAAACGTTCAGATGCAAATGCAGCTAGCCCATTTTTTAAATTAAACAGCAATGTGTTTGGGGTTGGGATACCGCAACGTCGTAAACATTCCGAATAGACCATTTCAATAGCGCAAACTTCAGGATGCTCATGTTTTGCAGGGAATTTAACTAGCCAAGCCTCAAGATTTGGCGCAGCAACGGTGGTAAAAATATTCGATTTTGGGTCTCGGTAAACAAGCGCTTTTGGTCTAGCACCTTGAGGTGAACCCCCAATTTGCAATAGTTGCTGTAAAAACTGCTCGCCTTCACCATTTAAAACATCTTGTACTTCTTCCGCTAATTGGTCGAGAGGAATATTAATTTGCTCATCAAGAAGCTCCGTGGCAACAGGCTCAAATGACATTGCCCCAATTGCATTATGCCCAACATACACTAAGCGTTCTAATGCACCGATACGAGCCACATTCAGGCCTCTTCGTCGAAATAATCTGTCCATCAACAACATTCCCCAGCCATCAGGTAATGAATCATAGACAGGTCCAGGTAAACCTAATTGATGAGCAGGAAAATCAGTGCGAAGTTGAGTCTCTTTCAGTGGCAGGAGCAGAGGTGAAAGTTCAAGTCCTCTGCGCTTAGCGGCATCGGAGTATTCAAATGCAATAAGTGGGCGACCTGTAATTGCGGTACTAGAAATCAAAGACCCCCATAACCAATGCTCCCCCCAGCCATTATAATAAACATCAACTTGCTTCAGCATTTCACTTATCCTTTTTCACGCGCTGACGGTTTTTGCTTTCATCATAACGAACAATATCATCGATGCTGTTTAAATTTGGCATAAACAATCCTTCAAGCTCTTTACTGCGCCCAAGCACCATCGCAATACGGATCATGTTCTCAAAACTAACATTTCTCCCTGCCTCTAGGTTTGAAACTGTATTCGCACTCACACCCGCACGTTCCGCGACATCTGCCTGCGTCATTTTTAATGTCAGTCGCTCTAAACGTAATCTTTCACAGAGTTTTTTGACAATTTCACTCGGTTTACTCAAGCTTAAATCCAACATATTGCGCCTTAAGTTAAAATATTACCAATAACACACAATATTATGGATTTAGAAGTCGGTTACTGCAAGTTTACTTTTCATACAACCCATGCTTGCTTCCACCTCGCAATCCTGTTTATAATTCACTCGCAATTTTGCCCCTTCTAAAGTGAGCCTTTCCGACGATGAACTAAGTACTGCCAGAAAATATCCACAATGCCTTGTTTAAGGTCATTATTTTTCTGTTCTTGGCAGACACAGTTTTCATCGCTTCTTTTTCGAAATATGCTTTTTAAAAGAAAATGCTTCGAAAAATGATCGTGCGAAAGATAGCGTAACGTTGTCTGCCCCTCTATTTGGAGGTCTCTATGACAATAGCTAACCCAGCTCTCGCGTGCCATTTTTCACAATTAACCATCGAGTTCGACCAATCCACACTCTTTCCGCCATTGAGTGGTAGCTTGTTTAGCCAAAAAAATGCGCTGATTGGTCACAATGGTCGTGGAAAATCCGTATTAATGCGATTACTTGCCCGACAACTCACCCCCACTCACGGCAAAGTTGATTGGTATTTACCGATAATTCATGTGGATCAACTCAATCGCTTAACGGGCGACACCCTTGCTCAAGCGCTAGGCATTGATACACTTTGGCAAGCCTTTTCGCGCATTGAACAAGGTCACGGCACCATGACTGACTTCGACCTAACGGAAGATAATTGGCATCTGCCCGCAACATGGGAAATGTTGTTAGCGTCTGCGCAACTAACAGCATCAATGAACACCCCTATTGAGCAATTGAGCGGCGGTGAACGCACTCGTTTAGCGCTATGTCGTGCATTTTTACATCCTGACCACTTTCTTTTGCTCGACGAACCCGACAACCATCTTGATCAGCAAGGGCGCCAATGGCTGAGTGAAAAACTCAGTCAGCACAAAGCCGGCTGTTTAGTCATCAGCCATAACCGACATCTTCTTGAAAAGATGGATGCTATTTTTGAATTAACCGATAAAGGCTTAGTGGAATACGGCGGAAATTACACCCTATATGATGAGCAGAAAACCTTTGCTATCAATGCTATCGAAGCAGAAGGTGAACTGCTCGAAAAACAGATTCGCCAAGAGAAAAAACAGCAGCAAGCCAACCTACAAAAAGCCGCTCAACGACGTAAGCAAGGCGAAAATATTCGCTATGGCGGTTCTCAATCCTTACTGTTGCTCGATATCCAGAAAAACAGAGCCGAAAAAAGACAATCCAATGTGGCAGAGCGTCACCAGCGAGTATTAGGCGAATTACAACATCAGCATCAGCAAAATCAAGACAAAGTCAGCCATATTCAACCTCAAAAAATGGTACTCAATTACCAAAGCGAAGGTGGGAAAATACGCATTTTTGTCTCCCAATTGAAACTACCTTATGGGCAAATTGCGTCACTCTCGTTCACTGCCTATAGCGGCGAGCATTGGCATATTCAAGGACGCAATGGCTCGGGGAAATCCACCTTATTGAAAGTACTGGCAAATGAGTTACAGGCGCTTTCTGGAGAATGTCGCATCAGCGGTGCTTTTTGCTATTTAGACCAACATCTGAATCTTTTGGATAAATCGTTACCGGTTGCCGAGGCACTCTATCAATATCAACCAGCAATTTCCGTAGAGCAATGGAGAACTCAATTGGGTATGTTGCGTATTCGAGGGGGTAAATCGTTACTGCCGTTGTGCCAGCTCAGTGGTGGCGAGCAGCTCAAAGCGACGCTCCTAGCTCTGACGCATAGCCCTCATCCTCCCGCTGTTTTACTGCTCGATGAGCCAGACAATCACTTAGATTTAGATTCAAAACAGCTATTGGAAGGGCTATTACGGGATTACCAAGGGACACTATTATTGGTTTCTCACGATGAAGCATTCGTGGAACAGTGCAATATTACCCATGATTTACAACTAGGTGGTTAATAAAGGTTAGATAGTTAACTGTGCGGGCTGTGCTTCGCAGCCCTTTATTTAATTCACAAAGGTATTTTTAACGCGGGCAGAAACCAGAAAATAAGGAACCCAAATCAAGCAATAAAAACTGCCATTAAAAAAGCTAGTAATGTAGCTATAGTCGATTTCGAGGTGAAACGCGACGGGAAAAGCGATGCGAGAGGCGCCAATTACCGCAACATAGAGCATCATCGTAATGATAAACAACCACTTAACCATAGCTTTCTTTTTAACCACCGCAATTAACGACCCCACCATTAATGCGATAATTACCCCAAGGCTGAACTGTACAGCATAAAAACCAGAGGCAAACCCTGACATATAAAAGTCCGATTCTGGATTCGTTGCCAACGACCAAGCACCTTGAACCTCAGAAATATCATTCACCATCATTTTGACCAAATTACCCAGCATATACAGCTGACCTAACAGAGGTAAAATCAACCAGCCTCCAATCCCTTGGAAGGATTTTTGAGGTTTAGCATGACTCTGCACAGGTATTTGAGCCGCGGGTAATGATTCGGGATTAGATGATAAATTCACATCCATAGCGATAACCTTTTTTATTCTTTACGTTCTTTGAGTTTTTCTTCGATAAATGCTTTAAGTACCAATGCCTGATTATGTTGCGTATCTTTGGCGCTATATAACAACGTGATATCTCCTTGCTGCGCCTTCGCAAATACGGCATGCCATGCTTCATTTTGCTGAAGTTCTTGCTGATATTTCGTCACAAATTGCTCAAACTGGTCAGTATGTTGATGAAACCATTTGCGCAATTCATTGGAGGGCGCAACCGCTTTGTTCCATTCATCACACTGCAAATCCACCTTTTTGATCCCTCGAGGCCACAGCCTATCCACCAGGATGCGATAGCCATCCTGAGGACTACAAGGGTCATAGACTCGTTTACAGTAAATCATTAGCAGGCTCCACGGTCATTGGGGTTCACTAATTAATAAAAGTATTGCGAACACGCACAGAGACAAAAAAGTAAGGCACCCAAACGAAACAACCAAATAATCCTCGTATCAATTCACGAATATCATTGGAATCTATTTCGAGGTCTAACAATTGATTGGCAAGCACCAAATCAAAAACCATCACAGCCAATGAAAAAATTTGAAAAAAGGCATACACCTTAATAATTAATTTTTTCTTAGTGAAAAAGAGATAACAAAGATACAAGACTGTACCGTAAATAATCGCGTTACCAACCATTTCAAAATATATCACTTCTTTGAATAGCGGAATGAAATAGTCTGAACCCGGTGACGTCAATTCACTCCAATATTCAATCACTTCTTGATTATGATGCCAAAGTCTAAACGGCATAAATAGTGCCGAAAAAATCACCCCAAGTAATGGGAGAATCAACCATCCACCGATGCCATTTAATTCAGGCTTAGGTTTTGGTACAGGAGGCATTTCATTATTTACTGCGTTCACCTTCACATCCTTGATTTAATTTATGCAGTTAATCTGCTCATCGATTTGCGCAAGAATTTGCTGAATAGATATGAGCAAGCTAAATTAGCACATGATTATCTGAATCACCTTTTTGCTAAGCTAACATACTCTAACGGCTAAAAATGTAGCGTTTGACGTTTTTTGTCAAAATTTAACCAAAAATGAGCATAAATCAGAAGAAGACGAACTATGGCATCAACACAATCTGTTTCTATATCACTGCCACCTTATTATCGTATTGATGATTTTTTTGCTTTTCACTTGCGAGATCCGCAAAATATCGCTGAGATTGTTGAAAAAAACACCTTGCGCAAAGGGATTATCTGGCAGGAACGTGCTGCGCAAATTCGCCTATCCATTAACGACCAAGCCACTGACAATAAACAAGCAATATTGCAGCTTGATGTTGATAATGCAGAAACTTCGCCTTCCTTAAATGAGCTACACACGCTTGCGATTCATTTACTCGGATTGAATCAACCCGTTGAGCAATTTGAAGAAAAATACCTTACTCACCCCATACTCGGTAAACTGATTGTGCCACAGCGAGGCGTGCGAGTGTATCAATCAGCCACGACTTTTGAAGCGCTCGTATGGGCCATTATCGGTCAACAAATTAGTGTTCTTGCTGCCATCGCCATCCGACGACGTTTTATTCAAGCTGTTGGGCAACTGCACTCATCAGGAATTTGGTGCTTTCCTACCGTCGCCTCAGTCATCAATGTGGACGATGAAATTTTACGGCAAACGGGTTTTTCTCTTGGAAAAATCATCGCCTTACGCGGGCTTTGTGACGCTATTCAAGCGGGTGAATTAGACTTAGACAACGCCGTTACCCCCGAAAATGTCCATGATGTCACCGAAAAATTGCTGGCCATCAAAGGCATTGGGCCTTGGACTGTCAGCTATGGTCTCCTGCGGGGATTTAATTACCTAGATGGCTCCCTACATGGGGATGTTGCCGTGCGGCGCAATCTACAAACTTTATTAGCTCAAGATGCGCAACCATCAGCGAAAGAAACCCAGCAATGGCTAGCCCAATTTGCACCGTGGCGAGCACTGGTTGCAGCTCACCTTTGGCGCAGCCAATCTGCTGCGGGTTATTAAACAAAAATCCCCAATCCAGTACACCGAATTGGGGATTTATTTATGATACTAATTTTAGGGTGCTACTCGATTAGATAACAATTAACGCAACCAGTTGGTTTTCACCAATTGCACCACTTCATCACCGCGACCGCTCATAATTGCCTTCAGCATATATAAGCTAAAGCCTTTGGCTTCTTGCACTTCAATTTCCGGAGGCATTGAAAGCTCTTGCTTCGCCGTCAATACATCCACAACAACTGGACCATCATGGGCAAAAGCTTCTTTCAGCGCACCGTCCAAATCTTCACTTTTCTCAACACGAATGCCTTTGATACCTGCCGCATTGGCAATCGCGGCAAAGTTTGGATTCTGTAAATCGGTACCCGCAGTCATAAAGCCTGCAACCTTCATTTCCATCGCCACAAAGCCCAACACGCCGTTGTTATGAATGATGATTTTCACTGGTAATTTCATCTGCGACAACGAAATAAAGTCACCCATCAACATACTGAAACCGCCATCACCACACATCGCAACCACTTGGCGATTTTTATCAACAGCTTGCGCACCAATCGCTTGCGGCATTGCGTTGGCCATCGAGCCGTGGTTAAACGAACCGATCAGGCGACGTTTACCGTTCATTTTCAAGTAACGCGCAGCCCACACCGTTGGTGTTCCCACATCACAGGTAAAGATAGTGTCGTCGTTCGCCAGTTCGCTCAGCTTAGTGGCTAAATATTGTGGGTGGATCAGCCCTTCATGACCCGGCTTAGCCAAATCATCCAACCCTTTACGCGCCTCGGCATAGTGCTTCAGTGCGCCATCCAAATGTTTGCGATTCTGTTTCGCTGTTAAATGTGGCTGTAAGGCGGTCAATGTCGCCTTAATATCCCCGATTAGCCCCATATCAATATGACAATGGGAGCCTAAGCTTCCGGCATTCAGGTCAATCTGAATAATTTTCGCATCAGTTGGATAGAACGGGCGATACGGGAATTGGGTGCCTAGCAACACAACGGTATCCGCATTCATCATCGCGTGGTAGCCAGATGAGAAACCGATTAACCCCGTCATACCCACGCTATTTGGGTTATTCCACTCAATATGCTCTTTACCACGCAGTGCATGTACCACTGGTGCATTCAAGGTTTCTGCCAGTTTCACCACTTCATCATGAGCGCCAGCACAGCCATTACCGCAGAACAACGTGATGTTTTCTGACTGATTCAATGCTTCTGCTAGTTTTTCAATTTCAGGACGCTGAGGCATGATCAAAGGTGCTTGTGGCTGATACCACTCTTCTTTCGCCGATTCTGGTGCATCTTTCAGGGCGATATCACCCGGAATAACGACAACGGAAACACCTTTATTCAGGATCGCTTTACGCATCGCAATACCCAGAACTTGTTGAATTTGCTCAGGGTTAGTCACCATTTCACAATAGTGGCTACATTCACGGAACAGTTCTGTTGGGTGGGTTTCTTGGAAGTAATTACTACCGATTTCACTCGATGGGATATGCGCAGCAATGGCTAATACAGGTACACGGTTACGATGGCAATCATACAACCCGTTGATTAAGTGCATGTTGCCAGGTCCACAAGAACCCGCGCACACCGCTAATTCACCCGTTAGTTGCGCTTCTGCGCCCGCGGCAAATGCAGCCACTTCTTCATGACGGGTGCCTAACCACTCAATAGCCCCTTGCTTACGTAAACTATCCGTTAAACCGTTTAATGAGTCCCCAGTGACTCCCCAGATGCGCTTAACACCTGCGTTATCCAGTACTTTCGCAATATAGGATGCAATACTCTGTTTTTTCATAATGGCACTCTTTTTAAGTCGGATTAAATTCAATGTATTCTTGTTAACAATGACATATTTAACAAGCAGTGCTGATTTTCAAATACGCTTAATAATATGTATTCGATTCTAACTAAATCGATTCCCTATTCCTACCAATGCAGTACATTCAAAAACAGAACAAGATATTCATCCGCGAATATCGAAAGAAGACAGCAATATCAGGACAAATATAAAGTCACAAAAAGACGGTGCCGTTTCAATACGAAATGACCCCTGAATGTGGGAATTATTTTTCGTTACAGATTCACTTTTCATACCCATCAACCGTTTTATAAACCATCTAAAAGCAGATCAGATAAATTCCAATAAAAACAAACAAATACCATTGAAAATTCACCAAAAAGTTTCAGCTAAAATAGTATTAATCTTTCCCTCGATTTTACAAATTACCATTTTTGCGATATTATTATTCAAGAAATGACAATTTAAAGGTGATATTTTTGATATATATTC
>NZ_JAERJY010000071.1:0-17314 GCF_018257375.1 Providencia sp. JGM181
CTTTATTGTGGGTTTTATAGGTTGATAAAGAGATAATTTTTCTCTCACATATCCTCTATGATGGAATCATTATAATAGCCTGCAAATAATTAAGGTTATTGAAAGAAATAACCACTTAAGTCGCATCTAAAACAAAAAAAATTCTCTTTTAAGAGTTCAACAATATTAAGTGAGTAATTATGGCTACGATCCCTACAATAGATAATGTCGATGATGGAAAAGCTTCTACGGCGGCTTCTCGTGCAGGCATGACACAAGAACAATGGCGTGCTGCCACTAAGTTTGATGGCACAGATGTTGGTTGGGTGATTATGAGTATCGGGATGGCGATTGGTGCGGGGATTGTTTTTCTCCCCGTACAAGTTGGCTTGATGGGTTTATGGGTATTTTTGCTATCATCCGTTGTCGGTTATCCTGCAATGTATTTGTTTCAGCGTCTGTTTATTAATACGCTGGCGGAATCACCAGAATGTAAAGATTATCCAAGTGTGATCAGCGGATATCTAGGTAAAAACTGGGGTATGCTGCTTGGCGCACTCTATTTTATTATGCTGGTAATTTGGATGTTTGTTTATTCAACGGCAATCACGAATGACAGTGCATCATATTTTCAGACTTTTGGTGTAACGGATGGGTTATTATCTGAAAGTCCTTGGTATGGTCTGGTTCTGATTTGTATTTTAGTCGCCATTTCTTCTCGCGGTGAAAAACTGCTATTTAAGCTTTCAAGCTTTATGGTTCTGACTAAATTATTTGTGGTTGCCGCATTGGGTATTTCCATGGTCGGGATGTGGCACTTATATAATGTGGGTTCATTGCCGCCTGTTGGTCGCTTATTCAAAGAGGCAGTCATCACACTACCTTTCACATTAACATCGATTCTGTTTATTCAAACATTAAGCCCAATGGTGATTTCATTCCGTAGCCAAAACGTGAACCGCGAAGTGGCACGTTATAAAGCCCTGCGTGCAATGAATATTGCGTTTATTGTTTTATTCTGTACCGTCTTTTTCTACGCAGTATCATTCACGTTAGCGATGGGTCATGACGAAGCAGTGAAAGCCTATGAGCAAAATATTTCTGCATTAGCCATCGCGGCAAAATTCTTCCCGGGTGGTTGGGTGACTGTCGTCAGCGTCATGTTAAATATTTTTGCCGTCATGACCGCGTTCTTTGGGGTTTATTTAGGTTTCCGTGAAGCCACTCAAGGCATTGTGATGAACATATTACAACGCATGATGCCGGTTGAGCGTATTAATGAAAATTGGGTGAAGAACGGCATTATGATTTTTGCTGTGCTATTAGCATGGGGAGCGATTATCCTGAACGCACCAGTGCTGAGCTTCACATCCATTTGTAGCCCAATTTTCGGGATGGTGGGTTGTTTAATTCCAGCGTATTTAGTCTATAAAGTCCCAATGCTGCATAAATATAAAGGTATCTCTTTATATTTGATTATTTTTACCGGAATTTTACTGTGTATCTCTCCATTCTTAGCATTCGCTTAATGTCGAGAATATGAATAATGTGCGCTCTATCTTAATGATTGGGCGCACATTTTTTATTTACCAATGTGAATGGTGGTAAATAGAGAGCGGTGATTACTGTTCAAACATTTACCGCTCAAACAATGGGGTTGGTTTGCCATTCTCATCAACAGCCACAAAGTTAAACTGTCCGTGGATCACTTCTTCTCGTCCCTCAGCGTACATATCTTCTAAAAAGATAGAGACATTAACGGTAAGGCTAGTGCGACCAACTCGGATCACTTCCCCGACTAATTCAACGATGGTGCCTGATGGGATAGGGTGGGTAAAATTGATTTTTTCTGTGGAGACGGTCACCAATCTTTTGCGGCAAAAACGGGTCGCGGTAATGAAGGAAACTTCGTCCATCCATGCTAATGCAGTACCACCGAACAGGGTGCTATGGTGGTTAGTGGTGGTTGGGAATACCACTTTAGAAACATGGGTAACAGATTGTTCAATTTTTTGTTTGATTACATCATCAACATCGGAACGCATATTTAAGCCTTACTTTCTTTGAATTCTCACTATTTAAAAACTTGAACCGGGAAAAATAATTACTTACCGGAACATTAATGTACATATCATTAATGTTGCCGATAAGTGTAATC
This sequence comes from Providencia sp. JGM181, assembly GCF_018257375.1. Lineage (NCBI taxonomy): Bacteria > Pseudomonadati > Pseudomonadota > Gammaproteobacteria > Enterobacterales > Morganellaceae > Providencia > Providencia sp. JGM181. The sequence continues at coordinate 2,138 of NZ_JAERJY010000071.1, forward strand.
CTGATCACAAATAAATACAGTGATTAATCAAAAGTGAATCGTTCCGGCTAAAAAGAGTGTTGCTTTTCCCGTCATTTTGACGCGATTTTGTTCAACTAAGCAGTGTATTTTTCCACCACGCGCAGAAATTTGGTGACCTAATACTGGGTTTTTCTGTAAGCGTTTAGCCCAAAGAGGGGCAATCGCACAGTGAGAGGTGCCAGTGACGGGATCTTCATTAACGCCTTTAGCGGGGGCAAAATAGCGAGACACAAAGTCACATTGTTCGTCGTGAGCTGGGTTATCGGCGCTTTTCGCGGTAATGGTTAATCCCTGCAAAGGTAATTGTGCAAGGCGCAACATATCTGGATGACAATTTTGCACTTGCTCTGGTGAATCAACAAAGCAGATATAACGGTCTTTGGCTAAATACAGTTCAGAAATAGGGGTACCGAGGATCTCACTTAATTGTGGATACTGGCTTAAATCGGCAGGTTCACAATCTAAAATAGGGAAGTCTAATGTGAAACCTTCTTGATTTTTATGAACCGTTAGTTCTCCAGACAAGGACTGAAATACAATAGGGTTCGCTGGGTGCTGCTTAAACTGGTTCAAAATATACGAAGCGGCAAGGGTCGCATGACCACATAACTTAACTTCCATCACCGGTGTAAACCAGCGGATATGTTCACCGACCAGAAAAGCTGTTTCAGATAAGTTAATTTCGGTAGCGATAGCGATAAGCTTGTCATCAGGAAGCCACTCATCAAGTAAAACGATAGCGGCCGGGTTGCCATGAAATAGAGTATCAGTGAACGCATCGACATAATAAACCGGAACAGACAGTGTGCTCATCGTAAAAGATCCTTGAACGGAAATAATTCATTATGATTAGAAAAGTGAGGGAAGAGTAGCACGAGATTTGCGGTATTGAGGAGAGGTTGGCGCAATAATTGTTGAGATTATTACGCCAACAGATGATTCGCTAATAATAAATAATATTATTTCGCTTTTGCTTCGTTCTTATCTGCGTTTTGCAGCATTTTTCTGACCGGAATAATCAGGGCAGCTAGCACGATAGCACAAATAACCAGTGCGATAGAAACGTGGGAGAACAGGTCTGGCATGGAGTCCAGTTGGTCTTTACGGATATTACCACCCATGATACCTGCTGCTAAGTTACCCAGCGCACTTGCACAGAACCATAATCCCATCACCTGACCGCGCATTTTCTGTGGTGCAAGTAATGTCATGGTTGCCAAGCCAATTGGGCTTAAGCACAGTTCACCTAAAGTTAGTAATAAAATACTGCCGACTAACCAGAATGGTGAAACGCCAGTTTGTGTTGCCAGAACGTGGTTAGCGGCAACCATCATGACCGCGAAGCCACCTGCGGCGAACAGGATACCAATCACAAACTTCGTCATGCTGCTTGGGTTCAGATTACGCTTAGCCAATGAAGGCCAGAACCAGCTGAAAATAGGCGCTAACAGAATGATGAATAAGGCGTTGATTGACTGGAACCAAATGGTTGGGATTTCGAAGTTACCCCATTGGCGATCGGTATAGTCACGCGCAAAGATATTAAATGATGTTGGCTTTTGTTCAAATGCAGACCAGAAGAACGCCGCAGCAATTAACAGAATTAAACAAGCCAGTAAGCGAGAGCGTTCACTGCTGTTTAAACCTGCACAGAAGAACATGAAAATAAAGTAGATACCCACACACGTAGAAATAATGTAAGCCGAGCTTTTTGCTATGACTGAAGGGTTGAATGGAATCGTGCCATTATTGATTAACACAACCAGTACAGCCAGTGCAGCCATGGCAACAGCAACCCATTTACCGACGTTTTTACGTTGAACGGTAGGGTGATTCCATGTGGAATCTAAGCCAACTTCTTTGTCATAACGACGCATTTGTGGAATCGCGTAGAAACGGAAGATAAGCAGGGCAACTAACATACCCAAACCACCTAAACCGAAACCTAAATGCCAGCCGTATTTTTCATGTAATGGACCGATAATTAATGGGGCAATAAATGAACCCATATTGATACCCATATAGAACAGAGAGAAACCGCCATCACGACGCGTATCTTCTTTCTTATAAAGGGTTCCAACCATTACGGTGATACAGGTTTTAAATAAACCGGTACCTAATACGATCAACAGCAGTCCCACGAAGAAGAAGGTATTGGTAAATAACGCAGACAGCGCAATCGACAAGTGACCCAATGCAATGATCAAAGAACCATACCAAACGGCACGACGCTGACCTAACCAGTTATCCGCGAGCCAGCCACCCGGTAATGAAGTGATATAAACACCACCCGCGAAGATACCCACGATAGCAGATGCTTGTTCAATCGGCAGCCCCATGCCACCTTGCAACAAAGTTGCACTCATAAAGAGGATTAAAAGAGGACGAACACCATAGAAAGAAAAACGTTCCCACATTTCGGTGAGGAAAAGCGAACTCAACGGGTAAGGATGCCCGAAAAAAGTTTTAGTTTTAGTCGCAGAATGACTCATCTGTGAACTCCAATACGTTGTGACTTAAGAGGTTGTGCCGAATTGTGAATGTGGAGCAGAAACTCCATCACTGTTTTTTATTGATATGTTAATGCTGTGTTGCAAACATATTTTCGGCATACATTATTATAAAATTGCCAATAAGCAGAATGAATTTATCGTAAGAAAGTCAGTTTTAAGATGAAAATTCGATGTAACTCTCATTCTTACGATAAGGGGGCACAGAATAACGGATTTTTATTGACAATAAAAGAATGTTTTTTGAATCGATTAAGTTAATTAAAAACAATGAGTTACAAAATGTTTTTTGCGCTTATAAACTTTTCGTGGAAAAGATAATAAAAAGTTATGTTTTGGCGTAAAAGGGACACATTAACATTACTCTTTAGAGGGAGATGCTCTTAAACCATCGGATTGCTTCCTAATGATAAGCCAAGAGTAAATGAGGTTGACCAACACTAATACGGCGGTGAAGAAGAACACGGCTCTAAAGCCGTATGTTGCTGCAACAAAGGAACCCATTAAAGGACCCGTGACATTACCTACATCGCGTAATGCTTGGTTGTAGCTAAATATACGTCCGGTGATTTGGTGGGAAATATTATAAATAATTAAGGTTTGTACGGCGGGTAATAGCGCGGCGTTAAGGGCACCGAGTAAGAAGCGTAGGGCGCCTAACTCCCAATAACTGCTGACGAGTCCCATCGGAAACAGAACAAAAATTGAGGCGCCAAGCACGGCTAATAAAACACGGTCAGGTCCAATGCGGTCGCTCAGTTTACCAAGCATAGGGGCACTAATCAGCGCGGCAACGCCGGGAATGGATGCAATAATCCCACTGATAAAAGCAAGATTATCAATTGAGTCTGAAAGCTCCCGAACATACAGGGTGATCACTGGGTTAATCGAACCAATCGATGCTTGGATGATCATGGTGGTGAAAAATAGGCTGATCACTAAGTTTTTATTACGTAAAGAGGCAAAAACTTGTTTTCCGGTCAGAGCATCTTTGCGTGAAACGGGGGTAAAACGCTCACGGACGTAGAAAAGTGTCACAAAAAAGCAGATAAACAACACACTAGCGGTAATAAAGAATACTGGGCGCAAGCCATATTGGTCGGCAAGTAATCCACCAATCAGTGGACCAATCAATGCGCCGCTCACCGCGCCAGTTGCCAAGACACCCATCGCCCAACCGCTTTTATTCACGGGGACTTGGGTGGCAATTAGCGCATTGGCATTCGGGACAAACCCGCCAAGTAAGCCTAAAAGCGCCCGTAAAGCCAAAAGTTGCCAAATATTCTGCGCAAAGCCAATCAGCACCATGACAATCGCCATCCCAAGGGCAGAGCGCAGCAACATTAATTTACGACCGTGGCGGTCAGAAAGGCGCCCCCAAAAAGGTGCGGCAATAGCGGAAAATAGGAAGGTAATACTGAAAACGGCACCAGTCCATAAATTCAAAGAGCCATGGTCAGTAACGCCAAGCTCTTCGATATATAAAGGAAGAAAAGGCATGATCAAGCTGAAGGCAGCGCCCGTTAGAAAGCAGCCGAACCAGACGATATAAAGGTTTTTTTTCCAGTAAGTACTCTTCTTCATACATTCCCATTACACTTCATGCTGTAGCGTTGTTGGCTTCATTCGTTCACCCCAGTCACATACTTATGTATGCTCCTGGGGATTCTCTCACTCGCCGCCTAGCTACAACACGAATTGTTTCGGGAATGTGCAGCTATAGGATAATTGACTACACACAAACAATGTCGGGAGTGTACAGCTATAGGGTCACTGCACACCAACAATGTCGGGAATTACATAGCCTAGCGGTGGTGGATTTTATCTAAATCGCCGTACAGGGAAGGTTCTCCCTTTGGACGCGTTTTAAAACGGCGGTGCATCCACATATATTGCTCTGGCGCTCGTAAAATTTCTTTCTCAATGACCTGATTCATCATCGTTGCGGTGGCGACATTATCGTCTACAGGGAAATTATCCACGGCCGGCTGGATCAGCAATTTATAACCCTTACCATCGGGTAAGCGGATAGCTGAAAATGGTACAACGAGTGGATTGCCAAGAGATAATAAGATTTGTGAGCCATTGGTGGTTGCCGCTTTTTCTACCGCAAATAATGGCGCGAATGAACTGTTTCTAGGACCGTAATCATGGTCAGGGGCATACCATAAAATTTCCCCTTCTTTTAATACGCGGATCATGCCTTTAACGTCTTTACGGTCGAGCATGTATTTATTGGATTTCAAACGTCCACGAGTTTGTAGCCAGTCCATCAGTTTATTATCGTTAGCGCGATAAACACCAATGCCGGGATTCAACATACCAAATGCACGACCGCCGATTTCCAACGTTAAGAAATGGACGCCTAACACAATAATGCCACGGCCGGTTTCTTGAGCGGCGAGCATATTTTCACGACCTTCAACTTTAAGCCAGCGGCGCACTCGCCAATCAGGCCAGAACCACGCCATTCCCGTTTCGAAAACACCCATACCGACGGCTTCAAAGTTTTTATCCACCATTTTTTGGCGCTCTTCTTGGCTCATCTCAGGAAAACACAATTGCAGATTACGATCGGCAATTTGGACACGTTTTTTTAAGAAGCGCTTGGAGAAACGCCCCAAACGGGTACCTATCCAATAAATGACGGGATAAGGAAGCAGGACGAGCAGGTAGAGCACGCTAATGCCAAACCAAACTAGCCAGTAGCGAGGATGTAATAAACTTTTTTCAAACTTTGGTGCTGGGATCATTGTTTTTTCGGTTTCTACTTAAGTGGATTTCAATTAAAAATAGCTTGTTAATCTGAATGATATCAAATTAACCCGCAAAAAGTTGTGCTGTTTGCATGGTGCTCATTAATTCGGCAAGGTTTCTCACTGCCATTTTTTCCATCACTCGTGAGCGATGTACTTCAACGGTTCGCACAGATACGCAAGCGACTTCTGCAATTTCACGGTTAATTAGCCCTTGAAGCACATAGGTGCAAACGTCTTTTTCTTTCGGCGTTAAGGTTTCATAACGCTGTTTAATCAATGTGCGTTCAGTGGCTTTTATAGTTTGTAAGCGAGCTTGCTCAAGGGTTTCGGCAAGCTGCTGACTATCAATGGGTTTTTGTAAAAAATCGATAGCGCCTAATTTCACCTGTTCAACCGCCATCGGGATATCCCCATGACCAGAAAGGAAAATCACCGCGAGGGTGCTTTGCTGCTCTTTCAGGTATTGATGTACTTGGCGCCCGTCAAATTTTGGCATACGCATATCGAGCAATACAATACCTTCCTCATGCAGAGGGGCTTGCTGGATGAACTGCTCACTGTCGTTCCATACGGTAACGTTATAGCCGAGCGTTTCGAGTAAAAATTGACAGGAATCAGTGACATCGGTGTCATCGTCGACAAGGTGAATGACTGGCATTAATTCATACCTCGTGGCTTATTTCTTGTTTGTATAAGTATCTTGCTTATATAAATGGTATCCATAACATTGTCACATATAGTTATTGGGAATGTTATCTTTTGTGTGGCAAAACATGCGCTATATTTTGATTATCTCGAGTAATTAAAAATTAGCGTCACACGCAGCCCATTCTTACCTTCATCATTATGTTGATTTTCAATGCGAATATCCCCACCTTGGCTTTGAATTAATCGCTGGCAAATCACCAATCCGAGTCCCAGCCCTTCCTGTTTAGTGGTGGCAAATGGCATGATCCCTTGATTAAGCTGCTCGTCAGGCATTCCACCGGCATCATCTTGTAATACAAGTAAAAAATGTCCATCGGCAAAGTGAAAGCCAAAGGTTAATGTGGTGGCGCCCGCTTGTAGGCTATTACTGATTAAATTTGAGAGCAGCTGGTCGAGTAAGGTATCTGGTAGCAAGAGCTGGACATCGGGAGTTTCGGGTAATTGCAACCTAACGGTTGGGAAATGTTGCTCAACTTGCAACAGTTGCCAGATATGATTAATGGTCTGTTTGACGGATTGCTGGCGTAGTGTCAGACAGGATTCTTGTCCCGGTTTTCCTGCCCATAAACGCAGGTTTTGAATAATGTCAGCACCCCGTTGAGCCTGTTCATCAATTTTACTGATGGCACCAAGAAGAGGGTGGTTTTCCGACTCTTTCTTCAATCGCAAAATAGAGCCTTGGGCATAATTTCGAATTGCGGATAATGGTTGATTCAATTCATGGGCAAACCCAGAAGCCATTTCACCTAATATATTGAGTCGTTGAGCTTTTTGTAGATTAGCTTCTTGCTGACGTAGGCGGTTATGTGCGACTTCTAGCTGTTGGCTACGACGGCGAACCAAGAAGGCTATCCAGACGTGGTTAATTCCCAACAATAAGAATATTAAGGCGATAATGCCGATGGTAATTTGGTGTTGAATTGTCCAACTGACAATATCTTGCCAAATTTCCCGTTGCTGTGGGTGTTGGTTAACGTCGCGCAGTAAGTTTTCTACTTGTGTGATGGATGCTGGAGCTCCCCAGCGCATATTAGGCGTATCGCCAGATAGCAAAACTTTGGTGACTTTATCCACTAAATTGTCAGGAACTTCGCTTAACGCGGCGAATGACCAATTGGGGTAAAGTTCGGTGCTCGTTAGGCAAGGTAACGCGCTCTTTTTTTGAACAAGCGGACGGAATTGGTGTTTATCAATCAGTCCTTCACTGTCCATATTTTCTAATAAACAGACGGGGACAATTGCCGCAGAGAGGGATTTATCCCGTAAAGCGTATAACAGCGCATCCGCGGGAAAGCCCAAAAATTGCATCCGAAAGTCTTTTTCAGTGTCATACCCTAAATCCCTTAACACTTTATAACCTAATAGATATCCCCCAAATGCATCGGGAGATATTGCGCCGACTTTTTTGCCAATGAGCTGATCCGCGCTGTGAATGTCGCTATCTCCACGGACCAAAATAAGGCTACCAATCACGTTGCGCGTCGTACTGTTTGGCTCCACATCCGAGCGTAAAGAGAGCAGCCAGCGTAAATGATAGCGGTTATCGAGTTGGATAAATTGAGCAGGGTTAGTGAGTAAAAAGTCAATTTTGCGATTCGAAATCGCTTCTTTCATCTCTTCAAGATTCAGGGGTTGCAGGGTAAAGCGTTCACCCGGGATGGACTCATTGAGGGTGTCGACTAAAGGTTGCCAGTGCAACTGAGTGAAACTCGGTCCTCGCAGGGCGAGAACACCGATTGTCCATTGCGCCGCACCCGCCGGAATGCACCATAACAGCAGGGTCATTAAAAGTATGTGATACAACGGCATAGACGTTTTTTTTAACATTTGAGGTTTATTCGTTGCGTTAGATCAAGATCCCTTCGGGTATGTGGAAAACCACAATAGGGGCGCAAGGCTTTTCTTCTTACTATGAACTCAGAATTATTAGAGTAGCACAAAGATAACACACCGATTTTAAAGAGAAATAAGAATTTAGTGGTTATCAGACATCGGTAACACGGTGTTACCAATACGTAAGATAAACCAATAATAGATTGATTATTAATTTTTATTTTCGCATTAGCAATGTCAATACTGGAGCCGATTATGGATCTGAGTAAACGAAAATTCCTACAACAGATTGGGGCCGTCACTGCCGGGGCATCGCTGATCCCAATCGCCGAGGCAGGGTTAAGTTTTTCCCCAACTCGCCGTGAAGGCAACCCTGAGAAACGCTATGGCATGTTGATTGACTTACGCCGTTGCGTAGGGTGCCAATCATGTACTGTCAGCTGTTCTGTCGAAAACCAAACACCTCAAGGTCAATTTAGAACGACGGTTAACCAATATCAGGTCTCCCTAAAAGGGGAAGAAGGGTTCACTAACGTTCTACTGCCTCGCCTGTGTAACCATTGTGATAATCCACCTTGCGTGCCTGTTTGCCCAGTGCAAGCAACGTTCCAACGTGAAGACGGCATTGTGGTGATTGATAATGAGCGTTGTGTAGGCTGCGCGTATTGTGTGCAGGCTTGTCCGTACGATGCGCGTTTTATTAACCATTCAACACAAACTGCAGATAAATGCACGTTCTGCGCGCATCGCTTAGAAGTTGGTTTATTGCCAGCCTGTGTCGAATCTTGCGTGGGTGGCGCGCGCATTATCGGTGACTTAAAAGACCCGAATAGCACTATTCGTAAGATGCTTTCTGAGCACGAAGCGCAAATCAAAGTTTTGAAACCGGAAAGTGGTACGTTGCCGCAGGTGTTTTATTTAGGGCTGGATTATGCGTTTGTAGAACCGTTGCAAGGTAAAGGGCAACCGGCATTATGGCAGGAGGTGTTCTGATGAGCGAACAAGTGACTTATATTTCCGAAATCATGGCACAGCCACAAGAGTTTTTCTGGCTTCCTTGGGCGGTGCAATACTTTTTCTTTATTGGGATTGCTGCCTGTGCGGTGCTGTATGCCTGCTATCTTCATTGGCAAAATCGCAGTGGAAACGGTCGATTAGAAATGATTGCCGTGTTTATTGCTATCACGATGGGGATCACGGCGCCGTTAGCATTAACCGCTGACCTGCACCAAACCGCCCGTGTATGGCACTTCTATGCACATCCAACAATGTGGTCTTGGATGTGGTGGGGTTCGGTGTTGCTACCGCTGTTTACCACGTTTGTTGGGTTGTACTTTGTTGCGCTGCTGGTCAAATTGATTTGGAAGAAAGAGTATAAAGCGACCCGCTGGGTAGCGTTACTGAGTGCGTTATCATCCATTGGTTTACTGCTATATACCGGTCGTGAAGCCTCTGTATTAGTGGCTCGTCCAATTTGGTTTAGCTGGTGGATGCCAGTGCTGATGTTCTTAAGTGCGATGCAAGTGCTGCCCGCTTTGATTAGCTTAGGTGCGCGTCGTGAGCCGCAATATCAAAACCGTTTAGCGCGTTTCCAAGTGATTACGTTACTTCTGTTTGCCGTCTGTTTTGCACTGTGGATCTCTGGTGATACCACGTCAGGAATTGCAGTTCGTCAACAGTTAGACGTTGCAAGCCCAGGCTGGTGGATGTTAATGGGCGTATGCGCACTGTGGACTATCACGTTTGTGATGGCGCTGAGTAACGTGAAAGCAGTTCGCTCCGTTCCTTACATTACGGTTTTAGCATTAGTGTCTATGGCGTTAGCGTGGGTATTACGTTGGATTTTCCTGATGGAGATTCAAGCGGTACCAAAATACAACATCATCACCAATCCATACCATTTCCCATTAGGTAATGATGGACTACTGGCGATTGTCGGTACATTTGGATTGTGGATTGCATTAACAATTATTGTTCGCGAAGGTGTTCGCTGGTTTGCGGGGAGAGTGCAACATGGCTAAATTCTCAAGACGTCAATGGCTTAAAGGTGGTTTAGTTGTCGGTGGTCTTGCTCTTTTTGGGGCGAGCTATCGTGAAGTTGCCAAACGTGCTGTAGATGGTTTAGTGGATGGCACTTCTGGCAAAGTGACACTGGATCGCATCAATGGTAACTCGCTTATTCCTGAAGGAACGGCGATTGGTGGTTGGAAAGAGAACCCTGCGCAAGTGGTTTCAATGACACAATGCTTCGGTTGCTGGACGCAATGCGGTATTCGAGCCCGTGTGGACAGTGCGAAGAATGAAGTTTTGCGAATTGCGGGGAACCCATACCACCCTCTATCCCATGAGAAACACTTTCCATATGGAATGCCATTATCCACTGCATTCGCCAAAATGGGCGGCGAAAGTGGATTAGAGCATCGTTCAACCGCATGTGCTCGTGGTGCAACGCTAATGGAAGGGTTAACCAGTCCATTACGTATTCTCGAACCGATGAAGCGTGTTGGTAAACGAGGTGAAGGGAAGTGGGAACGTATTAGTTTTGAGCAGTTAATCAAAGAAGTGGTTGAAGGTGGGGATTTATTTGGTGAAGGTCATGTGGATGGTCTGCGTGCTATCCGTGATTTAGAAACGCCGCTGGATTCTGCTCAACCGAAATTAGGACCCAAAGCTAACCAGTTACTGGTGACTAACGCCGGGGATGATGGTCGTGATGGCTTTATTCGTCGCTTTGCGCAAAACGCTTTTGGTAGCAAAAACTTTGGTGCTCATGGAGCATACTGCGGTTTAGCGTATCGCGCAGGCTCTGGTGCGTTGATGGATGACTTGGATAAAAACGCCCACGTCAAACCGGATTGGGATAATACCCGTTTTGCGCTGTTTATCGGAACATCTCCAGCACAATCAGGTAACCCATTTAAACGTCAAGGTCGCCAGTTAGCGAGTGCTCGTTTACGTGACTCATTCAACTATGTGGTGGTGTCTCCTGCTCTGCCATTGACGACCACATTGGCCAATGACCATGGTCACTGGGTGCCTGTTCAACCGGGTACCGATGCGGCGTTGGTGATGGGGATGATCCGCTGGATTATCGAGAATGACCGCTATAACGCCGCTTATCTGAGTGTGCCAAGCGAAAAATCCATGGAAGCGGCTGGTGAGAAAAGCTGGACAAACTCGACCCATTTAGTGATCACCGATGATTCTCATCCTCTGGCAGGTAATCTGTTACAGCAATCTCACCTAACCGGTGTAGTGGCTGAAGAGGGTGAAGATGAGAAAAAAGCCTATTTGGTTCAGGATGCAAACGGTGAACTGAAACTGGCGGACGAGGTGACCAATGCAGAGCTGTTTGTGACTCGCAAAGTCACGCTTCATGACGGTAGCGAAGTGACAGTGAAATCGAGCTTCCAATGCCTGAAAGAAGCTGCGGATCGCATGACGCTAGAAGAATACAGTCAGCGTTGCCAAGTCCCTGTAAAAACCATTGAATCATTAGGAAAGGCGTTAACCTCTTACGATAGAAAAGCGGCGGTGATTTCTCACGGCGGCATGATGAGTGGCAATGGTTTCTATACAGCATGGTCTGTCATTATGCTTAATGCGTTGATTGGTAACTTAAACTTAAAAGGTGGCGTCTCTGTCGGCGGCGGTAAATTTAACGGGGAAAATGATGGTCCTCGCTACAATATCGCAGGCTACAAAGGCAAGGTGAAACCGAAGGGTGTAGTGCTATCTCGCAGTAATGAAGTGTATGAAAAGTCGGATGAATTTAAAGCAAGAGTGGCGGCAGGTGAAAAACCGTATCCAGCTAAAGCACCTTGGTATCCGTTTGCGAAAGGTCAGTTAACTGAACAGTTGGCTTCAGCATTGATGGGATACCCATACTCTCTGAAGGCGTGGATCACCAATATGACGAACCCAGTTTATGGTATTGCGGGTATTCGTCAGGTGATGGAAGAGAAGCTGAAAGATCCGAAGCATCTGCCGCTGATTATCGGTATTGATGCTTTCATGAATGAAACCACCGCGTTAGCGGACTATATTGTGCCAGATACCCATAACTTCGAGAGCTGGGGCTTCAGCGCACCGTGGTCAGGTGTACAGGTGAAAGCGAGTACTGCGCGTTGGCCGATTGTTGAATCTCGTACTGCGAAAACAGCGGACGGACAGCCAGTATCTATGGAGTCATTCTGTATCGCAGTCGCTAAAGAACTGAAATTACCGGGCTTTGGTGACAATGTGATTGCAGATATGGATGGCAATATGTATCCGTTAAATACTGCGGAAGATTACTATCTGCGTGTGGCGGCTAATATGGCTTGGCTAGGTGAAAAACCGGTACCAGAGGCGGCAACAGAAGACATTACGATCAGTGGTGTCGAACGTATCATGCCGCAAATTACTCGGACATTGAAACCTGAAGAAGTTCGCCGTGTCGCGTATATCTTTACGCGTGGTGGTCGATTCGCACCTTATGAGAAAGCATGGGATGGCGAAGCAACGGGTCCACAGTGGAAAAAAGGGTTACAAATTTGGAACCCTACGGTAGCGATTAACCGCCATGCAATTACGGGTGAGCGTTTTAGTGGTTGCCCGACCTACTATCCACCTCGTATGGCAAATGGTGAAGATGTGAATGCGGTATTCCCTGAGAAAGAGTGGCCATTGAAAATGATGTCTTTCAAATCTCATGTGATGAGCAGTTCCACAACCATGATTGAACGTTTACGCCATGTGAAACCAACTAACTTGGTAGCAATTCACCCTGATGATGCGGCGAAGATGGGCGTTAAACATGGGGATTGGATCAAAATCACGACACCGGGTGGTCATGCCGAGGCGCAAATTAGTGTGCTTGATGGGGTTATGCCGGGAGTTCTCGCTGTTGAACATGGTTATGGTCACACAGAAATGGGTGCCAAACAGCACTATTTAGACGGTGAAGCCATGCCGATGAATGCGGCAAATGGTTCAGGTATTAACTTGAATGATTTAGGGTTCGCAGATCCGACTCGTGAAGTGGCAAATACATGGCTTGATTGGGTATCTGGCGCTTCCGTGAGACAAGGTTTACCAGCTCGTATCGAGTTAATTGGTTAAGACAGAAGTCCATCCAGTAGGTTGTAAGTTAGTAAAGTGTAAGTAGTAAAGTGTAGTTAGTAATATAAGCAGTAAAGAGGTTTCTGACCTACTCTGTTCTGCATAGCGGAGTAGGGAAGTACCCCTAAAGCAGTTGACATTGCGCTCTACGATGCGGTTTACCCATCGTAACTTCGGCAAATGCCAGGGAGGGGGAGCCCTCCCTTTTTTCTTTTCTATTTAATACAAATAGCGAATACAACCATTGCTATGCCAATCGTCTATAAAAATAGCCTATAAAAGTATTGAGCTATTTTTCTTAAGCGGATTTTTCTTCCAGCGAGTCACTAGCCATTCAAACTCTTGATAGGTCGTCTCTGACTTTCTTTTTTCTCTAATTGCTTTAATCAAAGGCTCTGCAATCTCAAATGTTTCAACAACGGTCGAATATGAGGCTCTTTTGATCATCTGCTCGTTATAGATACCTTCTCTGATGCTAACGGCAACGCGCTCATAAAAATTTAAAATATATTGAAATTTGAGACGTTCTGAGATTTCACAGCTTGTTATTGCTACCCCTTCCGCAGGGAAAACATAAGAACGAAATGATTTTCCAGAGTAATGGGTTTGTTTTAAAACATGAAGGGACTCTATGTATTGTTGATCTAATCGACTTTCAAATAAAAATAGGGCTGTTTGTGTTTTTTTAGCTGTTTCTAAATTATAAATAATTGCGCCTATGGCAACAAAAACACCAAATAAGACTGTTGTATTGCTAATAATTTGTAGGGTCGCCTGCATTAATGTCATAGGTTCCATCTATAAAAAAGGCGGGGTCAATCCCGCCTAGTTAAAAGTTCATTAGCTTAGAAGCCATCAAATTCGTCAAATTTTGTTCTCATATAGAACCTCTTTCAATTGGGGAATTTTTCTTCAGATGAAAATTAGCGCAATGGTATTTTTCTGTCAAAGGTCGAAGGAATTTATCAGACTAACTTTTTTATTTGGTGATTTTCCTGTAACACCATCATCAAGAATTGGTAATAAATATGATAACCACTAAAAATAAATGGTTTTTTATTAACATAATAAAAGGGATAATAACCCAAAATTAACGAGCAATTCTTTGCTGGTGATTTAAATCTGTTTTATATCAAAGTATTAAATAGGAAAGCGAACACCATGCCAGTGTTACACAACCAAGTTTCGAATAAAATTCTTAAAGAACGTATGTTGGCTGAAACTGAGCCGCGTACGACAATCTCTTTTTATAAATACTTCAATATTCAAGACCCTACAGCATTTCGTAATGAATGGTACCAACAATTCAAAGCGTTGAGCGTATTTGGTCGAGTATATATTGCCAAAGAAGGGATCAACGCACAAATTAGCGTACCGGCCTCCAATGTCGATGTGTTGCGGGAACTTATCTACGCAACAGACCCAGCCTTAAATGACCTGCGTTTGAACATTGCTATTGATGATGATGGTAAGTCCTTCTGGGTACTGCGCATGAAAGTCCGTGATCGTGTGGTTGCGGATGGTATTGATGATGAAACTTTTAATCCTGCCAATACTGGGCAGTATCTAAAAGCCGAGCAAGTCAATGCGATGATTGATGATCCAGACACTATCTTCGTTGATATGCGTAATCACTATGAATATGAAGTGGGTCACTTTGATAATGCGATTGAAGTGCCATCAGATACTTTTAGAGACCAACTGCCAATGGCGGTTGAAATGCTGCAAGACCAGAAAGATAAAAATGTGGTGATGTATTGCACGGGCGGTATCCGCTGTGAAAAAGCGAGCGCTTACATGCTGCATAACGGTTTCCAGAATGTTTATCATGTGGAAGGCGGGATCATTGAATATGCACGAAAAGCGAAAGAACAAGGCTTACCGCTACGTTTCAAAGGTAAAAACTTCGTGTTCGATAACCGTATGGGTGAGCGTATTACGGATGATACCTTAGCGCATTGCCATCAATGCGGGGAAGCTTGTGATACTCACACTAACTGCAAAAATGACGGTTGCCATTTACTGTTTATTCAATGCCCAAGCTGTGCTGAAAAATATGAAGGCTGCTGCAGTCATGCGTGTACCGAAGAGATGAAGCTGCCTGAAGATGAGCAGCGTACTCGCCGTGCTGGCCGTGAAGTGAGTAATAAAATATTTAATAAATCTCGCCATCGTTTAGCGGATGGATTATTAAATAGCGAAAAGTAATATTATTTTTAAATGAAGAAAGCCCTTTTTAAAAG
>NZ_JAERJY010000072.1:0-17003 GCF_018257375.1 Providencia sp. JGM181
AATGATAGTAATTCTTATTAATGAATAATTAAATCAATATGTATTTTATTATATAAAGCATATGATTATGTCGATATTGTGATAAGAGTGACTACAACATCAGAAGCTAAAGAGTCTCACTTCAGTGGGGTTTTTGGGGATTTGTATACATGATGCGCTTAAGTAAATCGAAGGCTATTCCGAACAACTGATTTTAATTGTCAACATGAATGGTATTTTTATTGATTAATGAGATTAATTATCATATTGTTTTCGGCTTAACTTATGAAGGAAGAGACATGAAAAAGATAATTGATTCATTTTTTGTTGTAGCTTCATTTGTAATTGTTGCACTGTCATTTGTCTTTGCGGGTGGAATGCCTTTTGACCCAACAGAAGATGATAGTATCAAATAATTAATGGATAGAGTTTTTTCCAAGAGGTCGTCTAGTACGACCTTTTCTATTAAATTGTATTTGATGCATGGGTTGATGGGGTTTAAAATTATTATTTATCATTGAGTTATCTATATATTCGTGTATTGAATGGATTGCTAAATCCATATTGATTATTAAAATAATCGTAGTGTCTATGAAAAAAACCTTGCTATACGTAAGGATGTATGAGTAAATGCACTTATCGGTTTGGAAGTACAGACCTATTTATGAAAGCAAGTTTTGAAAAGTTCCCCCGTTTAGCGTTATCCCACAGATATCCATTCGTAGTGAATTCCTTCTAATTAGTTCCATAAGTATCAAAAAAAATCAAACCTATATGCCATGTGGCAACAATTAAAAATTTAAAGGAATTCAATATGTCTAATACAATGACTGGTTTAGTAAAATGGTTTAACGAATCTAAAGGTTTTGGCTTTATTTCTCCTGAAGATGGAAGCAAAGATGTGTTTGTTCACTTTTCTGCAATCCAAAGTGATAGCTTCAAAACTCTTAATGAAGGGCAAAAAGTCAGCTTCTCGGTAGAAAATGGCGCAAAAGGTCCAGCTGCTGTAAATGTAGTGGCACTTTAAGATCGATCTCTTTATGAGATGTCCTTGCTGTAAAGGGTCTCAATACAGACGCTAACATTTTGAAGCAACCAAAAGTAACCCTCCGGTGTTAAATGTACTTTTGCAAAAGTACTATGAAAGTTTAGACGTGTTAGTTACTTGATTGGTTATTATTAAAAACCTCGCTATGGCGGGGTTTTTTTATGCTTGCTTATATTTAATGTAAAGAATTGTAAGTGCTAGATTGAAATTTTCACTAGCGACACTATATAAGTTATGCACCAAGATAAAGAGTTAATCCATACGGGAAAATGGCCAATGGTGCTTATGTAATAGGTAGTTAGTTTGATATTGAAGGAGAAATTATGTCTAACATTAGATCTTTTTCACTACTTCCAACATTATCTGATAACCTACTTTCTAGCAGGTTTGACCAAATGGATCGTTTATTCAGCCAATTAACTGGTAACCGACCATTAACCTCAGAGCATCCTTATAATTTAAAGCAAATAAATGAATCAAATTATCAATTAATTGTCAGTGTTCCTGGTTATAAAGAGGATGACTTAAGCGTATCCTTAAAAGGTGGGAAGCTCTATGTACAAGGTGAGCAATCAACTGAATTAGTTAATGATTCAGAGAAATGGATCCATAAAGGTATAACACAAAATAAATTTTCTCTTGAATTTAATCTCGGTAAGAATGTAAAAATTGAAAGCGCAGAATTATCAAGCGGTTTGTTAACATTAAATATTGAATATGAAATTCCGGAAGAAGAGAAACCTCAGATCATAGCTATTGAAAATAAAGATACAAAATAATTTTTCTGTATTTTCTAACCCGTCAGCAATGGCGGGTTTTTTTCGTCTAATACTTGTTAGTGAAGGGAACATCAAAACCAACTGTAAAAAATCGAAATTGTTACTGCCACCGGCTTGGATGATGCAATCACTGTCCGATCTACTGACTCTGTTATCCAAAATTATTGGCTACTCCGACAATGAGTCGCGAAGTTCAAGCAAATGATACTTGGTTTGCAAGATGATATTAGAACGGAGTGCTTACGTTAATACCAATCAGTGAACGCTCTTGCGAAAAAAATTAAATTTATGAAAGCCAGAGTGCTTAACAAGTAGATAGAGAATTTTAAAAAAAGTGTCATTATATCTGGTTGTTTTTTATCTTGAGCAATAATGAATAGGATGCAGGCAAGGGCAGGGATAAATACGAGTAAGAGAGCCATAGGGTTAGTATACATATATATCGATACCGCTCCCTTATGTAATGAAAATTTTGTCTAATAGTAAAGTATATTCTTAACAGAAAAGCAATATGGAAAACTGAACAACAACGAATTTGACAATAAAGTGGTCAACAAATCCAATCACTTAAACTGTTAATATATTAATAATTAATATAAAAATCTTACCAATGCACAGATATCACTCCATAGTGGGTTGAGTAATTTAACTTAAGGTAGATAAACCTTGACTACAATCACGATAGTAGTAGTGAACTTTACAAATGCCATTAACATAAATCAATTTGTGGTTGGTGACCATTGGCTGGAAGATGATTGCGTCTTATTACATTGGCAATGAGAAATGAAAGGGCTTTGCAACAAGCCCTTTTGGGGGGAATTATTTTTTTGTATAAATAATTTTTTGTGTTTCATTAGAGCAGTTACCTACAACAGTACCTTGTTGTGAGGCTGCTTCTTCATTTGAAACGACGGTAATGGTAAAGCTCTCTTCAGGCACGCCATTGTTAATAATTTTTTGCGTAATTTCTTCAACAACGCTTTCACATGAAGCACTCGCAATGGCTGGAATAAATAATGTCATTAACGTAGCAATAATTATTCTTCTTTTCATATGCAATATCTCTTATAAGTTAGAATCAGTTAATGAAAATTCACCCTAAAAATTATAATGATGAATCTGACGTCAAACATTCAATTTCATCAATTAATACGGGCTATGCTATTTTATTTCTTAAATATTATGGCTCAAGAGGATGTATTTATATCTAAGCTTTTAGGATTGGGCAAAGTTTAATTTTACTCAGCAGCTCTTTGTATGGCTTCTCCACTGGCTTCTATATCTTTACCTACACCTTTTGTCGTATTACAGGCAGTCAAGCTCGTAATAATAGCTAATGAGCATATGAGTAAACTGAATTTTTTAATCATACTTCCTTCCTTACATTGTGTGAGGTTACAGACTGCCAAAGTTCATTTTTCATTATAGCAGAATAATTTAATTGTTAATTGAATCGATATGGAACGTGAAAGCTGATTACTAGCAATAGCATTAGCTAAATACTTTAGTGAAACATGATATCTGACAAATTAAAAAGAGCTGCTATATTTTAGATGATACTATGCATTTTGATAATAAAATAACCTTAGCAGCAAGGAGTAAACTCTATGATATTCAAAGAGTTATTTATCCGTATGCTTCATGTATTTCAATACCTGTTAGTCGGTATTCTTTTAATATTATCATCAATCGGTTTACCACACTGGCTAGTGTAATCCAAGTTAGTGCGACAATGACTTTATCTAAATACGAGGGTTCTATAGTCACGAAATACTAAATCACTATAGTCGCTCTGTGCTCTTTTTTATGCGAAAGTATCTTCATAGATCAATTTTATGTGAGGTTGCAATGCAGATAAAGTCAGTTTTTATGTTTGTAAGTATGCTGTTACTTAATGGGTGTAGTGTGAAAGTGCCACATGACATAACACCAGTTAAACATTTTGAACTATCCCGTTATCTTGGCGAATGGTATGAAGTTGCTAGAATAGATAATCGATTTGAAAAGGGACTAAGTAAAGTTTCTGCAAACTATTCTCTACGCAATGATGGTGGTGTAAAGGTAGTCAACAGAGGATGGGATTCACAAGGGAAAAAATGGAAAGAGAGTATAGGAAAGGCTTATTTTGTTGAATCTTCGGATATAGGTGCCTTGAAAGTGTCGTTTTTCGGTCCTTTTTACGGCGGTTATAACATTATTAAGCTTGATGACGACTACCAGTATTCACTAGTTGTGGGCCCTAATAAAGATTACTTATGGGTGTTATCGCGTACACCAACTATGCCGCCAGAACTTTTAGATGAATACCTTAGCTTTGCTAGCGCTAATGGTTTTGATAGACAAAGAGTATTGATATTTCAATAGAATCAAAAGTGGATTATTTATAGCGACATTAATTTATTGAAAAGTAAAATGTAATTACTGCAAGAGACAACCCGCCTTGTGCGGGTTTTTTATTACCTAATTAACTATGATTTTTATATTTTGAAGTGCTCATATGTTGTTATTTCATACTTATTTTCGTATGGGTCGGTGAAATAGATGGATATAGACACATCATGGTCAACGATAGAAAATTGAATGTTGTTGATTCTCAGGTGTTCTATGAATTCCATCAGTGTAGTCTTATCTGTACGAAAAGCGATTGTGTTACCGATGCTTTGTGATGTCCTTTTAAATAAGGAAAGGTGGACATCATTATTGTTTATGACTAATGGACTACCCTGGTCAAACCAAAACTTGTATTTGGGTGTAACGGTAAAGAATAAAATATCTTTATACCATTTTACGGCTTCATTGAGGTCATCGACATATACATGCACATGGTCTATTGAAGTTAGTTTCATTTGACTCTCCTTTAAATATTTAAAATAACATACCTTCAATGTAAATATTTTCGCTAAAAATGGTTTTAATTTGTTATGAGAAACTCTTTAAGAAATGTTAATAGTTAAAGCATAAGTGTTTTCTTGCTGAAGGTTTTAGATTTTTGGTGAAACCAATCGACAGAAGAATTGCTGGCTAAGATGTAAAGATAAGAGTTTGTAGATAAAAAACCCCTTATTGCAATGAACACAATAAGGGGGATTGCAGCAATACTAAATATTGCATTTAGCAATGAAATTAACAATGAAAAACTAAAATACAACAATTTAATTGTTATTGTTCTGATTTAAATCAAATTAAAGATTTTTGTGAAAGATGCAGATCTTGTTTTTGTATTGGCTTTTTGATTTATCATGAGGGTGAATAATGTTCAAAAGACCAGATTGGGAGGCTATTGAGTCTGCTTACCGAGCTGGCGTAATGTCTATAAGAGAAATAGCCTCTCAATATGAGATAACCCATCAAGCGATAAGTAAACGCGCAAAGAAAGAAGGATGGGAACGAGATTTAAAAGCAAAGGTTAAGGCTAGAGCTGAAAACTTGGTTGCCAAAAGAGAGGTTGCCACTCTGGTTGCCGCTGAGAAGGCTATTTCTGAGCGGCAACTTATCGAAGCTAATGCTGAAGTCATTGCCAATGTTCGTATGGAACATAGGGGTGATATTCGTAGGGCTAGGGAGTTAACCAACAGTTTATTTGATGAGCTATCTGCTGAATGTACGGATGTACCTGCTTTAAGGAAGCTAGGTGAATTAATGTTTGAGCCTGATAGCAATGGGCGAGACAAACTCAATGAACTCTACAATTCAATCATCTCCCTCCCCGAACGTGTTAAATCTGCTAAAGCATTAAGCGAGACACTTAAAAACCTAATTGGACTTGAGCGCCAGGCATACGGGCTGGATGACGCGCAGCAGAATAAAGTATCCGACTCTATATCGTCACTGATGGACGACCTATCGAAGGAATAAGTATGAAGCCAGAATATCTTGCATTATTAAGAGATAAGCTCTGGCGATTGAATCACTTGTACTGGATCACCAACAAAGAAGGTAAGCCAGTTCGATTTAAAATGACGCCTGAGCAGCTTGAATACTTTGAAGGGATGCATACGCGAAACATTATCTTAAAGGCTCGTCAGCTGGGTTTCACGACTGAGGTTTGCATTATCCAATTAGATGCAGCGTTATTTGAGGCGGCTAAATGTGCATTGATTGCTCATACACTTAACGATGCTAAAAGGCTATTTAGAGAAAAGATAAAGTATGCCTATGAAAAGCTACCCGAAGAAATTAAAGCTGCAAATCCGGCGAGTAATGATGCGGCTGGTGAATTGGTTTTTAGCAAAGGCGGGTCACTTTATATCAGCACGTCATTTCGTGGTGGCACTCTTCGATACTTGCATGTATCTGAGTTCGGAAAGATATGTGCAAAGTACCCTGAAAAAGCTCGTGAGATAGTTACTGGTGCGTTTGAAGCTGTATCAAGTGACTGTTTTACGACAATTGAAAGCACTGCTGAGGGGCGAGCTGGCTATTTCTATGATTATTGTCAGTCGGCCGAGAAAGCGCAAATTCAGTGTAAAACGCTATCTAACTTAGATTGGAAATTCTTTTTCTTTTCATGGTGGAAGAATCCTGAGTATGCGATTGATCCTGTTGAGCAATTGCCACAGCGATTAATTGATTACTTTGATGAGATATCCCGCAAGCATGGCATTCACCTAGATGAGCATCAGAAAGCGTGGTACTACGCAAAAGAAAAAACACTTGGCGATGATATGAAGCGGGAATATCCGTCAATACCCTCAGAGGCATTCCAGCAATCCGTTGAAGGTGCTTATTACGCTAAGCAATTCCGCTTTCTGTACGAAAATAAGCGCATTGGTTCACTCCCTGATAATTCGCATTTACCCGTTCATACGTATTGGGATATCGGCGTTGGTGACTCAACCTCAATTTGGTTTATTCGTGAAATAGGCGATGAATTCCATGTGATAGACCATTACTCAAACAGTGGTGAAGGTCTAAGACATTATATGAAAGTGCTGAAAGATAAAGGCTACACATACGCGAGTCATAATGGACCACATGATATTGATAACCGTGAATTTGGTTCAGATGCGAAATCGCGTAGAGAACTAGCTCGTGAAGGGTATGAAATTGACGGGCAAATTTACTCGATTCAATTTGACGTAGTGCCAAAGCTTTCTATTGATGAAGGTATTGAGGCTGTACGTGAAATTCTTCCTCTGTGTGTCTTTGACGAACATAAATGTGGTGAAGGCATTGCTCATCTCGAAGCATACCGAAAAGAGTGGGATGACAAACGAGGTTGCTGGAAAGATAAACCACTTCATGATTACACATCACATGATGCTGATGGGTTTAGATATTTTGCTGTAAGTAGACGGAACGTTAAACGACCAGCATTCGAAATTAACTTAGGAACAACCTTCTGATGAGTATAAATAATGTTGATTTTACTCGACCGGAGTATAAAACGGCTGCTCCTCAGTGGGAGTTAGTTCGCGTTGTTTGTCGAGGTGGCGAGGAAGTAAAGAGTTATCTTCCTGAATTGGAAGAAAAGGAAAGTGAGCGTAAGAAAAAGCGCAATAAAGACTATCAAGACCGTGCGGTGTTTTACCCAATAACAGGTAACACTCGTAACGGTATGATAGGGATGGCATTCAAGAAAGATCCATTGATTGCTGTTGCTGAAAAGCTGTCTTGTTTAAAAGATGATGCAGATGGTGCAGGTTCAAGCATTTACCAATTAGCTCAATCCTCTCTTGAATCGGTATTGGAAGTGGGACGACATGGGCTATATGTTGATTACAACAGCGACTCTAAGCTCCCGTACATATTTCAATATCGTGCTGAAGATATTATTAACTGGCGGACTGATCGTATTAATGGCAGGACGATGCTAACGCTGGTGGTATTGCGAGAGACTGTTGAAGAGGCGGACGGTTTTGGATTTAAAGATGCCATTCAATACCGCGTGTTAGTGATAGAAGATGGCAAGTTTATCTGTAGAGTATATCGCAAGACAGCTGGCAGCAGTGTGTATCAAATCCACTCTGAATATATTCCAGAGCGTGCAGGTAGTGGTGCTTGGGATGAAATTCCATTTACGTTTATGGGTGCTCAAAACAATGACCATACGATAGATGAGGCGCCATTGTTAGGTTTGGCAAAAATTAATCTAGGGCATTATCGAAATTCTGCTGATTATGAAGATTCAGTGTTTTTCTGTGGGCAAGTTCAGCCATATCTAGGCGGGTTAGATATAGAGTGGCGAGATCACTTAGAAAAAACAGGCATCATGGTTGGGTCTCGTTCACCTTTAATGCTGCCAGTGAAAGGGTTCTTTGGTTACGAGCAAGCTCAGCCAAATATGTTGGCTAAAGAAGCTATGGACAGTAAGCGTGATTATATGGTGGCACTGGGCGCTCAATTGGTTTCCGCTGACAGTAAAGTCAAAACGGTTATTCAATCTGTGGGGGAGCAAAGTGCTCAAACCTCTATTCTCAGTATTTGTTGCTCAAATGTCTCAGATGCGTTTAGCAAAGCGTTAATGTGGTGCGCTGAATACTTAGGTTTAGATACTAAAGACACTTCTTTTGAAATCAACAAAGACCTCGTTAATCATATTGCTGATAGTGCCATGATCCGTGAAATTGTTGCTGCATGGCAATCTGGAGCAACACGTAAATCTGACTTAGTGAGAAGTTTACAGAAATATGATGTTATCGACCCCGCTGATGATATTGATATGGTGGTCGATGAGCTTAATAACCAAGAGCCGACAATGGTAGGTGGGGCATGAAATCAGTGAATGAGCGATTAAGGGATGAATTGATTGCTCACTCTTTGTTTTCTGGTCGTTATTCTACGGATGTTGCAAGGCGCATGATAAATGCACTCAATGAGTTTGACGCTGAATTAACAGCGTCGCTTATTGTTGCCTTAGATGGTGCCACTATTGACGTGAATAGCTTTACTGTCAGGCGATTAGAGTCATTGCTGTTGAGCGTGAAAGCCATTAATAAACGTGCGATTGACAGTGCGTTTATGTTGCTGACAGAAGAAATGAGGGAATATGCATTGCATGAAGCGGATTATTATTCCTCATTATTCGATGCTTTATTACCTGATGCTGTTCTACGCCAATATCCGCTTATGGGTATTACAGAGGAGATGTTGTTTTCCTCAGCAATGTCTCGTCCATTTCAAGGGAAATTACTGTCTGAGTGGGCTGCTGGATTAGAATCTGACCGCATGACACGCATAAACAATGCTGTTCGCTATGGTTATTTAAATGGCGATAGTGCGCTAGAGATTGGGCGTAAAATCAGAGGTCATGCAAATCAAGGCTATAAAGATGGTGCCTTACAACTTAGTAGAGCTAACGTAACAACGATAGCGAAGACGGCAATCAGTCACTTACAAGCGACAGCAAGAGAACAATTTGCTGAAGCTAATAAAGATATCCTTGACTGCAAACAGTGGCTATCCACTCTCGATAATAAAACCTCCCATGATTGCATTGTCCGGGATAGGCTGAAGTATACTCTGGAAGGTAAACCAATAGGACACAAAATCCCCTATCTACAAGGTCCCGGTAAAATCCATTTTAATTGCCGCTCAACGGAAACTTTCGTCACTAAGTCATGGCGTGAATTAGGTATTGATGCGAATGAGATGGACGCAGGAACGAGAGCATCAATGGATGGGCAAGTTCCAGCAGAGACCAATTTTCTTGATTGGGTGCAGCGACAACCAGACTGGCGACAACGGCAAGTATTCGGTGAAACACGATTTAGATTAATGAAAGAGGGCGGTATGCATCCTTCTGAATTTTATACAGATAAGGGAGAATTTATTTCGTTAGAACAACTCAAAAAGCTAGACGAAAAAGCATTTAAAGATGCAGGTTATAGCTAATCAATTAACGATTTAACTAAGGTCACTTCGGTGACCTTTTTTATTGTCTAAATTCAGCCAAGGGCTGGTTTACTTTAACGCGCTAGGCGCAATGAATCCCAAGGGGAACAACATGTTATTTATGAATATCGAACGCAAATATTACTCACAGGCTGATGATGGAGCTGGTGGTGGAAGCGGTGGAACTGCACCTGTAATCACACCGGAAATTCAAGCCATTATCGATAAAGCAGTCGGTGAGCAAGTAGCTGGGTTGAAGGCTAAACGTGATGAGTTATTGGGTAAACTCAAAGAGCAAAACGATAATCTCAAGCGTTTTGATGGTATTGATCCCGATGCTGTACGTGGAATTCTCAAACGTTTTGAAAATGATGAAGAAGCCAAGTTAATCGCTGACGGCAAAATTGATGAAGTCATTAATAAACGTACTGAGCGCTTACGCAATGACGTTGATAAACAACTGAAAGAAGCCAATAGCCGAGTGGAAAGGGCTGAGGCTTTTGCTAATAAATTTCGCCAACGTGTATTGGGAGATGAAGTGCGCTCTGCTGCTGGTAAAGCCGGCGCATTAGCTAGCGCACAAGAAGACTTAATTTTACGTGCCAAAGGCATTTTCCAAATCAACGATGAAGGTCAGGCCGTAGCCGTTGATGATGATGGTAATCCAATTATGGGGAAAGATGGTCGAACACCGTTATCACCCGTTGAATGGGTCGAATCATTAAAAGAAAGCGCGCCTCATTTGTTCCCTGCTGCTTCAGGGACGGATGCAGGAAAACATAAACAAGGTGGTGCACACCTTAAACGTTCTCAAATGTCTGCGAGTGAGAAAGCTGATTATATTCGCAGATACGGACGTGACACATTTTTAAAACTACCTAAAGAATAAGGGAAGATAAGTAATGGCTACGACGACTAATAGCGATTTAGTAATTTACAACGACTTGGCGCAAACAGCGTTTTTAGAGCGTCGCCAAGATAATTTAGCCGTATTTAATCAGGCATCAAATGGTGCCATTGTGCTTGATAACATTTTTATTGAAGGAGATTTCCGTAAGCGTGCTTTCTATCAAATTGGTGGCTCGATTGAGCATCGTGATGTTGATTCAACAGGGACAGTAGAGAGTAAAAAAATTGGTGCGGGCGAATCTGTTGAAGTGAAAGCTCCGTGGAAATATGGTCCATATGCAACAACGGAAGAGGCATTTAAACGTCGAGGACGAGATGTCTCAGAGTTTTCTGAGCTAGTTGGTATTGATGCTGCGGATGCATCTCTAGAAGGTTACATTAAATACTCCTTAGCCGCATTAGGTGCTGCTATCGGTAGTAATACTGAGATGGTCGTGACAGCAGACATTGCGACAGATGGGAAAAAAACGCTCACCAAAGGATTGCGTCAATATGGTGACAAGTTTAACCGTGTAAATCTCTTCGTTATGCACTCTACTACGTATTTCGATATCGTTGATCAAGCAATTGATAACAAAGTCTACGAAGAGGCTGGTGTGGTTATCTATGGCGGGCAGCCGGGAACGTTAGGTAAGCCTGTTTTGGTAACAGACAGTGCGCCAGTTGATGCTATTTTTGGTCTTGTTCCGGGGGCGGTGACTATCACCGAGTCACAGGAGGCAACCTTCCGCTCATTTGAGATCAATGATAAGGAGAACTTAGAAATTGGGTATCGTGGTGAAGGCGTTGTTAATGTTGGGGTGCTTGGGTACAGCTGGGATGAATCAAAAGGTAAAAACCCAGATCTAACCAAGTTAGGTACTGCGGGGAACTGGAAAAAACATTTTACGAGCAACAAACTGACAGCAGGTGTGATGATTAAATTAACTGCTCAGGGCAAAAATGCAGTAAAGCAACAGAGCCAGAAGTAGCTAAAAGGAAAAAAACTACTGATGGCAAGTGAAGATAGGGGCGTAATGCCCCTTTTTATTTTGAGGTGGTCATGATTGATGCCGATAAAAACTCACCTACGTTTAATAGTTATGCTGGCATTGAAGATTTAAAAGCATATGCGAAAGTCAGGAATTTAACCCTATCAGACAGTAAATCACTCGAATCATTACTCATCGTTGCTATGGACTTCTTAGAATCCCAAAAATGGAAGGGTAAGCGTTCCGACAGTACGCAACCTTTATCTTTTCCTCGTACTGGATTGTTTCGTGATGGGGTTGAAATTGCTAGTGATGCGATTCCTCATCAGGTTATACAGGCTCAGTGTCGCCTTGCACTTGAAGCACAAGAGAATGAATTGCAGCCAACATTAGGTGCAGAAATAATTTCTGAACGTATTGAGGGAGCAATTGATTTGAAGTATGCAGAAGGCACCAATACTGGTGCACCTAATTTCGCTTGGCTGAAAGGTTTGCTATGCGGCTTGATGGATAGCTCAGAAGGCTTGGCGATTAACACATTTGCAGTGAGGTAGTGATGAATATTTATCAACGAGGTTGTCACACAGCATTGCGAATACTGAAAAAATATGGCGCTTCATATCAAGTGAAACGTGCTGGCAAGCACTGGGTTGATGATAATGGTGTTGAGCATCATGAGCCTGAGTCTCTATTTTCAATTATTGGTGTAAAGGTTTTGTACAAACCATATGAAATTGATGGAACTCTAATTCTCTCTACGGATATTAAAATGGTTCTTTCTCCAGAGATTGATATTCGAAAAGGGGATTCTGTTCTTGTTGATGGTATATGGCTACGTGTGCATGAGCCTAACCCGGTTAAACCTGCTGATGTTGTTATTTGCTACAAACCTCAATTGAGGGCTTGATATGACTGATTCATTCATGAAGTCCATTAATCTATTTGTAGAAAAATCTCAATCAAATATGGAGGCGGTGGTAAAAAAAACAGGTTTTAGGATTTTGGCTCAACTTGTTCAAATGTCTCCAGTGGGTAATCCCGACTTATGGAAAGTTAACCAAACGGCTGTTGGTTATAACCAAGCGGTATTTGAGCACAATGAAGCATTGAGAAAAGACCCTAATAATTTGACACTGAAAAATCGTCAATTAAAAAAACGCGCTCGAGTTAATGACTCTATGGATATCAAAGCACCCCCAGGTTATACGGGGGGACGATTCCGTGGAAATTGGCAAGTCACTTTTGATGTACCTGCTGATGGTGAAACTGGGCGAGTTGATAAATCAGGCAATATGACTAAGGCGGTTGGTAACTATATGCTTGAGCAGTTCAAAGTGGGTATGAATGCTATCTATTTTACTAACAATGTTCCTTATGCCTACAGGTTGGAAATGGGGCATTCAAAACAAGCTCCTAATGGCATGATTGCAATTACCGCTGAAAACGTGAGTAAGTTCTTTAGAGACGCTATCGCAGAGATGAAGTAAATGAAACAATCTGAAATCAATCAGTCTATTCGTGCGCTGGTGGCAAAAATTGCTAAGCAGGAAGGGGTAAAGGTGGCTTGGTCAAATATTGAGTTTGATGATATTAGCACTCCATATTTGCAATTACATATAATGCCAGCCATAACCGAAAATCTAGGTCTAGCGTTAGACATGCCAGTTCAAAAAGGTGTTATTCAACTTAATGTTGTTGAAAAGATTGGTAATGGTGATTCGGCGGTTATTAGCTTGGTTGATGCCGTCAAAGAGCAGCTCGAAAATGGTCTAACACTCACGGAGTCACTGTATCTAGACGGTGAACCAAATCAGCTACCTCCACTTACCAGTGATATCAACTACATCATTCCAATACGTACATCCTATCGATGTCATCCAATCCGATAAACGACCGCCTAAATGGCGGTTTTTTTATGCATAAAAATGAGGTTAATAATGGCTTATAACATTCCTAATGGCTCGCGCGTTTATGTGGCGAGTAAATACGGAAAAGATGTTGAGTTTACGGCGGCAAGTAATGCCTCTGAAGCTGTACTTACTGTCACAGCGTCAAGTGGCATTAAAGCCGGAGATGTTGTTCTCGTTACATCTGGGTGGAAACAAATGTCCGGTGTCTTTCGTGTGAAATCAGCAGAAAACACAAGTATCACGCTTGACGGTGTTGATACGACAGATACCGAACGTTTTCCGATTGGCGGCGGCAAAGGAACACTAAAGTCAGTTCAAGAATGGGAGGTTATGCCCCAAGTCATGACCTTATCAACAGAAGGTGGTGAGCAGCAAACGCAAGAAATTCAATTCTTAGAAGATGAGCAAGCAGAAACGGTTGATACCTATAAATCGGGTATCGTGCAGGTTTATACATTTGCTCATGATGCGAAATTACCTATTCGAGGGTTATTAATGTCTTTGGATGATACAAAGCAGTTAACAGCGATTCGTTTTTATAATAAACGGGCTGGTGAAGACCGTTACTACTCAGCCAGTGTGTCATTCCAGCGTGTTCCTAATACTGCAATTAACGAGGTTGAAAACGTATCTGCACGTTTCTCTCTTAAATCAGATATGCAAATTTACACTACCGCATAATAACAGCCCCTTTCGGGGCTTTTAAGGAAACCTAATGGCGAAATTCACTCTGAATCCCAATCCAATATTTAAGGCTGATGTAAAAATCCGTGTGGCTGGCAAAAGCGAGCCGGAGGTTGTGACATTTACGTTCAATCATTTACCAATGAGTAAATTGGAAGAGTTGAAAAATGAGTCAGTAAACAAATTCTTTACTCAAATTATTGCTGATTGGGCAATTGAAGAGCCTTATAACGAAGATAATTTGAAGTTGTTATTTGACAACTATCCATCAGCCGCAGGGGCTATTACAACAACGTATTACAATGAATTGTTAGGTAATCGTGAAAAAAACTAATATCGGTCGCTGAAGCAATGTATGGGGGAATGACAAAGCAAGAGGCTAAAAATTTTGAGCGAGCTTTTGGCTTTCCTCCTGATCTTGATGATGTTGAAGTTGTTCCTGATGTATGGGAGTCATATCTGGTATTTTCTGCGATGAGTACACAGTGGAGAGTTGGTATGAATGGTGCTACGGGACTTGACTATAGCGTGATTCCCAATGTTTTAGATCTACTTAACATCAAAAGCAAAGCGACCATATTTGATGACTTAAGGGTTATGGAGCTAAAGGCTCTTGAGTTGATAAACAAGTAGTCAGGGGCTGTAATGCCTCCAGTATTAACTTTAAATTAATAGAGCCGGTTAAAGTCATTGTCGTCTCTATCGAGAAAGCAATCAGTACGTTTAGATTGATTTTCTATACGATTGCATTTTCTAGATATTTTGGCACTTTTATCATGAGCAGCTCTGACTTCAGCTTTTTCTGCTGGAGTTAATTCTGAATAACTTCTCCCTTGACATCCAACCATTAGAATTGATGTTAGTAACAATAATGTATATTTCATATTTTCGGCAATGCAGTTAATAGTTATAAGCCATAAGTTTACTTTATAAAAAGTAAATGAAGGAAGAATAACGACACTGTAGGTCTGATTTTCTAGGAGGGGATTGCATATTTCTAGTCTTTTGATACTTGAAAATGATCTTTACAACTAAAATGCTTACAATATACTGTATATAAATACAGTAATTTGGTGCATTATGAAGCTAGAGCCTATCGATTCCGAATCAATTCTCAATATTCCATTATTCTTAGATAGAGTGGCTGCGGGGTTTCCATCTCCTGCGGCTGACTACATGGAGGAAAGAATAAACCTTAACAGCACATTGATTAAGCACCCAGATAGTACGTATATGTTGCGTGTAGAAGGTAATTCTATGATTGACGCTAACATTAACGATGGTGATGTTGTGATTGTCGATAGCGCATTGGTAGCAAAAGATGGGGATATTGTTATCGCCAGTGTTGATGGTGAGTTTACTGTTAAGAAATTAAAGTCTTATCCACCGATGTTGATGCCAATGAATCCTGATTTTCAACCAATACATATTGGTGATGCGCAGGATTTACAGATATTTGGCGTTGTCACATTCATTATTCATAAGGCTCAGTAATGTTTGCCTTAGTTGATGTAAATTCGTTTTATGCGAGCTGTGAGAAAGTATTCAGGCCTGACTTAGCAGGAAAGCCAGTAATTGTTCTGAGTAATAATGATGGCTGTGTAATTGCTCGTTCCGCCGAAGCAAAAAAGCTCGGTGTAAAAATGGGAGAGCTTTACTATGAGAGAAGAAACTATTACCTGCAAAATCATATTAACATTTTTAGCTCGAACTATGCGTTATACGCTGACATGAGCAACAGAGTGATGTCTCTACTATCAATGTATGCTCCGCGTTTGGAAGTGTATTCAATAGATGAGGCATTTCTTGATTTCACTGGCTTGGTTCATACCTTTAATTTAGAAGATTATGGGCGAGAAATTCAATCAACGATATTGCAGCGAACTCACTTGCCAGTAAGTGTTGGCATCGGTCCGACTAAAACGCTGGCTAAAATTGCGAATCATGCCGCTAAAACGTGGAAGAAGACTGGTGGTGTGGTTGAGCTATCTGATAGAAGTCGGCAAAGAAAATTACTGTCATTTATTCCGATTGAAGACGTGTGGGGAATAGGACGAAGGATTTCAGTCAAGTTAAGAGCGATGGGTGTTTATACCGCTTTAGACTTGGCAAATGCACCAGTGTCTACAATACGTAAAACGTTTGGTGTGACGCTAGAAAGAACTCTCCGAGAGCTTAATGGCGAATCGTGCATTGAGCTTGAAGAAGTCAGGAAGGTTAAGCAGCAAATACTATACTCTCGCTCGTTCGGTAAGAAAGTTTTAGATATCGAAACCATGCGCAAGGCTATTTGTGACTATGCAGAACGAGCAGCAGAGAAGCTACGCGAAGAAAAGCAGCGATGTCGAATTATTAGCCTGTTTATTCAAACCAGCAGCCATGCATCAGGTGAAGATTATGCTAACAGTGCCAGCATTAAGCTTGAATACCCTAGCAGCGATACGCGAGACATCATTAATGCTGTTATGCGTGGTTTAGATTCTATATGGCGAGATGGTTACCGCTACTATAAAGCCGGGATAATGTTATCTGACTTCACAGATTCAGATGTTACTCAGTTTGATATGTTTTCTACTCAAAAACCATTTAAGAATGGCGATGAACTTATGAAAACATTAGACACAATAAATAATAGTGGCTTAGGTAAAGTCTGGTTTGCCGTGAAAGGGGGGGATAGTGGATATCAGATGAAGCGCGAAATGTTATCACCGGCGTACACGACAAATTTTAATGAACTGCCTGTAGCTAAAATCTAGCATATCAAGGATTGCAAGACTTTAAATTCAGTAAGCTAGCTTTAAAGTCTGAAGGTCGAATTTAATTAGGTAGGTACATAAAGATTAATATTTAATTTTGTTTTTTTAGTTAATTTATTTAATGTGTTGAATTT
>NZ_JAERJY010000073.1:0-16831 GCF_018257375.1 Providencia sp. JGM181
GGTTTTAAATAAGATCTATTCTTTGAGGGGAAAATGTTTTTCATTGGGGGGATTGGTTATGATGGGGATTAATTCAGGTATCTTAATTAGGGTATTTTAAATGAAGAAAACCATTCGCCAAGTGACTTTTGATTTACTACGCCAATTGAATATTACGACCATTTTCGGTAACCCTGGTTCAACTGAAGAGACATTCTTAAAAGATTTTCCGAGTGATTTTCGTTATATCCAAACATTACATGAAGCTTCTGCTGTAGCAGCAGCTGACGGTTACGCTCAGGGAATGCGCAAAGTGGCTATGGTCAATTTGCATACTTCCGCGGGGCTAAGTAATGGGATGAGTAATATTCTGACCGCCTATATGAACCGTACGCCACTGATTATCACGGCGGGTAACCAAACCCGTGAAATGTTGCTGATGGAGCCTTGGCTAACCAATATTGAGCCAGAAACTCTGCCAAAGCCGTGGGTTAAGTGGAGCTATCAGCCTGAGCGCGCGGAAGATGTGCCAGCGGCATTTATGCGAGCGTATGCGATGGCACTTCAGCCACCAGCGGGACCCGTTTTCTTATCAATCCCCCTTGATGATTGGGACAAACCTGCCGTTGCCCAAGAGGCGGTTGTGCGTGAAGTTTCCCTGCGCATAGGTTATGACCCTGTGCGTTTACAGGCATTTGCGAGTGCCCTGAATTCTGCCAAAAATCCAGTGCTGATTTATGGTTCAGCCATTGCGCGAGGTGAAGGGTGGGATGCTGGCATTACGCTAGCGGAAAAATTGAATATTCCGGTTTGGGCTGCGCCTGCCTCTGAACGCCCACCGTTCCCTGAAACGCATCCATTATATGCGGGTGGATTGCCTTTCGCGATGGGCCCGTTGTCAGACAAGCTAAAAGGACATGATTTGGCGTTGATTATTGGGGCGCCTGTTTTCCGTTATTATCCTTATGTAGCAGGGAGTTATTTGCCAGATGGAATGCGTTTACTGCACATTACCGATGACCCTATTGAGGTAGGAAGGGCGCCGGTTGGTGATAGCTTACTCAGTGATGCGGTACTCGCGATTGAAGGGCTAACTCCGTTAGTGAAAGCCAGAGCAGCAGCGAAAAATAAGGTTGAGAAACAGTCCCATGGTATGGCTCCACACCCTGCTGCGCCAGAGGTGAAGGGAAGCTCAACAGTATTAAGTGCAGCGAAGCTGTTTAAAGCATTGAGAGAAGTCTCCCCGAAAGAGACTATCTTGGTGGAAGAATCGCCGTCAAACCTCGGCGAATTACATCGTGAATGGCCAATTGATGCACCGGATTCGTTCTATACCTTTGCCAGTGGATCATTGGGTTGGAACTTGCCAGCAAGCGTGGGAATTGCTTTAGCGGAAAAAGACAGTGGTCGACACCGCCCTGTGATGTCGATTATTGGTGATGGCTCGATGCAATATTCGATTCAAGGGCTATGGAGTGCGGCACAACATAATTTACCGATTGTGTTTGTGATCCCACGAAATAGCGAGTACGCCATTTTGAAATCCTTCGCGGTGTTAGAAGAAACGCCAGGAGTTCCGGGGCTGGATATTCCAAACTTGGATATTGTGGCGCTGGGTAAAGGTTATGGTTGCACGGCGTTAAAAGCCACGACGGTAGATGAGGTCAAAGCGGCTTGCCGTGAGGCATTTAAGCGCCAAGGCCCAACGGTGATTGAAGTGCCAATTCAGCCTCAAATTCCCCCACTGATTTAGAATTAAATGTAAATAGAAAAATAGTATTAATGTTCTGAACTGCCCCAGTAGCTGGATAATCAATTACTAGGGGCATTTTTTGTACAAGACACTATCTGATGTTGATTTCCTTTTGTGTACTATGTACACTTGATGTGTATGGATTAAGCACAGAGGGAATATTGTGAGCCATGGAATAAAGTTTGTTGAAACATCTATGTTTACTAAGCAAATTAAGTTAATTGCGACAGATGAAGAATTAAGAATTAAGAATTCTACAAAATGAACTCATAGGTAGACCAGAAAAAGGTGATCTTATTCAAGGTACAGGAGGACTAAGGAAGGTCAGAATAGCAACAGGCCATCAAAGTAAAAGTGGTAGTTCTCGGGTTATCTATTTTTTAGCTACAAAGGAAATTATTTATTTTGTAATGGTTTATTCTAAGAATGAAAAAGATAACCTAACGGATGAAGAAAAAAATACATTGAAGAAATTAACAAAATTATTAAAGAATGAGGTGTGATATGAGTTTCTTTAATGAACTAAAAGAATCTTTAGAAGAAGCAATTGAAATTAAGAATGGTACTAAGAAAGCATCAAAAGTGACTCAATATGAAGTTGCTGATGTTAAAGCTATCAGAGAGCAACTAAAAGTTTCACAAAGTGAATTGGCCAATGCGCTAGGCACAAGTGTTGATACTATCAAAAGTTGGGAGATGAAAAGAAGAAACCCAACAGGACTTGCCGCGAAAGTGTTAGTTGCAATAAAAAATAATCCATCATTATTTAAAGTATTAGCTGCTAGTTAATACTTGAGTATAAAAAGAAGCCCTCTAATATAATTGTATTAGGGGGCTATTATTTGTTTTAGTGCTTCACTAACGTTGAGAAGTAATACACTAATGGCACCGCGAGGATCCACAGACTGATTGGAATTTCACGCCACTTGCCTGCCACTGCTTTAATTAAGATATAAAACAGTAACCCGCCTGCAATCCCTGTACCGAAGCTGTTCGCGATTAACGTGATCATCACCATCATTAATACAGGCAGACCATCGGTAAAGTTCGCTAAATCCACCTTACGTAATCCGCTAAACATATTTAAGCCAATTAAAATCAACGCAGGTGCGGTGGCTTGTGCTGGGATCATTAACGCGATTGGGGTAAACAGTAACATCAGCAGGAACATAAACGCCGCCGCTAATGCTGTCATACCGGTTTTTCCACCCGCTTCAGCCGCTGCTGACGATTCAATTAATGCGGTCGCCGCTGGAATACCCACCATTGGACCTAACGCCGCGGCGATGGAGTCCACAATAAACGGG
Organism: Providencia sp. JGM181; assembly: GCF_018257375.1. Lineage (NCBI taxonomy): Bacteria > Pseudomonadati > Pseudomonadota > Gammaproteobacteria > Enterobacterales > Morganellaceae > Providencia > Providencia sp. JGM181. Next base: position 3,040 of record NZ_JAERJY010000073.1, read on the forward strand.
CGGTTGATATTCGGCATGTTACCTTCTTTATCCAGCAATCCGGCTTCGCCGCCGACGGCTAATGTGGTTCCCATGGTGGAGAAAAACTCCGCGGCAAAGAACACAAATAGGAAAGGTAAGAAGGCGATGTTTAAGGCGCCGATTAAATCCACCTGACCTAAGACTGGCGCAATAGAATGCGGCATACCGATAAAGCTTTCGGGCAACTTTGTGACGCCAAACGGAATGCCTAACACGGTGGCGAACAAAATCGCCCATAAGATCCCACCGGGAATGCGGCGAGCTTGCAATGCGATAGCCACAAAGAAGCCTGCAAGAGCGACTAAGGCACCCGGAGAGAGAAAATCCCCCAGCATTAATGCGTTGGTTTTTGGGTTGGCTAATACTAAGCCCGCATTACGAAAGCCCAACACTGCCACAAACAGACCGATAGATGCTGTTAAGCCTAATTTGATGGATTGTGGTACGGAGCGAGTCACAACTTCACGTAAACCGAATTTGGTGAGCAGGAAAAATAAAATTCCTGACCAGCAGGCGATGCCTAAACCAATTTGCCAATCAATCCCTTCACTGCCAGCAAGGGTGATCCCCACTAATACCGAGCCACCAATACCGGGACCCACAATAAAAGGCAAGTTAGCGTAGAACGCCATTAATAGGCTAGCAAGTACAAACACGATGATAGTGCCGGTGGTCGCCGCGCCTTTATCCATCCCGCCTGCGGCTAACAGCCCGGGAATAACTACCAGCAAATAGGCTGCTGCAAGGAACCCAGTAGCTCCGGCAAGGCATTCTGTTCTGATTGAACTGCCACGTTCACGCAGCGCAAAACGCCTTTCTAACCAACTCCCTGATGTTGGCTGATGAAGAGAATCGTTAGCCATTAATTGGCGCTCCTATCATTATTTTTTATTGGATGAGTATTTTTAATATCGCCATTACTTTCAGTACGTTCTAAGACGGCATCAACGATCTGGCGAGTGGTTCCGCAAGTCAGTCCTAAATCGGTTAAATGAGGGCCAGCATTGCAGGCAAGACACGTGCCTTCGATGGCTTTGAATACACGATATGGTGGTTCCCAGTCAGCAATTTGGCTGCTTAATTCTCTGAGTTGGCGAAATTGTTCTGCCAGCTCAGGTGCTGGTAATTCCGATAGCATACCTGCAATGGGCATGGCCACATGAGCAAGGATCTTGCCGTCTTGAACTAACGCCATACCGCCACCGCTTTCAATCAGCAGGTTAGCTGCCATTGCCATATCGTTGGCATCACGACCGAGCACTACAAGGTTATGGGAATCATGGGAGTAGCTGGTGGCAATGGCGCCGCGTAATTCTCCCCATCCTTTTAGTAAGGCAATTTGTGGTTTGGCGTCATGGCGCCCATGGCGATGTTGTACGCGGATCAAACTAAATTCATCAGGTAGTTGCACGATTCCATTTTCGACTTGAACATCGACTTCTCCCCACTGAGTAAAGCGGGCGCCGCTAATATGACGTAAACGCGCAGTACCATTTTGCAAGTCAGCTAATTGAAGCTGGCAATCTTGAGCCGAGATTGGCGCTAGGTGCATGGTATCGCGTGGCGGTAAAATCGTATTTTCAGTGGCAATCGGCGAAACAAGTTGCCCATTCTCTGCCACTTTTTTGCCATCGACATAAACTTGCTGAGCTTTTAAGGTATCGAGAGAATTAAGAACCACTAAGTTGGCGCGGCGACCTGCGGCTATCAAACCTAAGTCATTGCGCTGTAGGCGAATTGCGCCATTGAGTGTCGCAAAGCGCAACACATCAGTGGCTTTCATGCCGTGCTCAATTAATAAATTCAGCAGTGCGATTACACCGCCTTTTTCAATCAATATATCCGGTGGAACATCATCTGTGCATACCGTGATTTGTGAGGATAAATGCGGCAGTGTTTGCAATGCTGCCACAATTTCAGGGAGCAGGTAAGGATGAGAACCACGAATTTCCAGTGTTAGCCCCGCACGTAATTTTTCGAGAGCATCTTCTGCGGAAGTGAGTTCATGATCTGAAGTGACTCCAGCAGCAAGATAGGCTTGTAAATCCGCACCTTTTAATCCGCGGGCATGACCTTCAATGATTTTTCCTGAGCTTAACCCAGCGTCGAGGATCTCTTCCATGCGTTCGCTGCCATTTAGCACGCCGAACATGTCCATTACTTCTGCCACGCCACGTACTTCCGGCCAGCTCAACATCGTGGACATCTCTTGTCCTGCGAAGTCTGCACCTGACATTTCCAATCCTGGTGTTGAAGGTACAGAAGAAGGGGCGGCAACCATCACATCAAGGGGCAAATTACGGCTAGCATCAATGGCATAGCGAACACCATCTAATCCCAATACGTTGGCAAGTTCGTGAGGATCCCAAAATACGGCGGTGGTGCCTTGTGTGAGGACAATTTCAGCATAACGAACAGGGGGAAGGTGGGAGCTTTCTAAATGAACGTGGGTGTCAATAAACCCCGGGGAAATAAATTTTCCTGATAAATTATGGATTTCATGGCTATCAGTACGACTTCCTGTTGGATGTACGCTGGCAATTAGCCCTTCAATGATACCGATATCCGCAGGTCGAGTTTCCCCCGTCACCATATCGATAATATTGGCGTTGGTGAGTAAAAGATCAAAAGGTACTTCACCTTTTGCGGCTTGTACGGCACGGCGTCGAGTTTGATTTGTTAGCTTCATAAAACACCATCTCAAAGATTTATGTCGCTACTTTATGAGCAAGGCAAACGTTTGCCAAGATGATAAAATTTATCGAATCATAAAGAGAGGTTATAATGCGGCGCATTATGATAAGAATGACGATCCAATTTGCGAGGAAATACAATGACTGAGCCATGGCAGCGCCTTCCGGCATTAACTCTAAAGCAGTTGCAATATTTTGTGACTCTTGCGCATCTGCGTCATTTTACTGAAACCGCAAATCGTTTAGCGGTGAGTCAGCCAGCATTAAGCAGCGCGATACGGCAGATTGAAACCGTGATTGGCGGTAAGTTGATTAACCGCACGGCAGCGTCAGTGACATTGACGGAGCTAGGCGCCGCAATTTTACCGCATGCGGAGCGTATTTTAAGTGTCTCCCACCGAGGCTTCAGCGATATTCAAAAAATTATCGAAGAGGGTGGCGATGGTACATTGCGTATTGGATTGGTTCCTTCTGTCAGTTCGTTATTATTCCCGATTATTCCTGAGCAATTACAGCAACATTTTCCTAAGCTGAATGTGGAATTTTATGACCAAACCAATGACGCATTAGTAAATAAATTGGTGAATAACGAAATTGATTTTGGAATAGGCGTATTGGATAGCTCGGTTCCTGAAGAGTTAACTTTATATCCTTTGCAAGATGACCCATTTGTTGCGGTGATCCACCGTGATGAATTTATTTCAGATAATGCATTCCATCTACCGTGGAAATTCTTAAATAACCGTGACATTGCCATGTTTTCGAAAGGAAATATTAATCGATTAGTGAGCGCTACAATTGAAAGTAATCGTTTTAATATTAATCCGCGTTATCAAGTCGATTATATTGAAACCTTATATGGATTAGTGAGATCGAAATTAGCGATTGGTATTTTACCTCAGTTATATACGGTGCATTTGCGGGATCCTGAGCTAAAAGTTTTACAGTTACAACAACCTGCATTAACACGTTCGATATCCTTAATGCGTAATAACCAAACGCTAACGCCGACAATGGAATCTGTTTTCCAGCTATTATTTAAAGCATTACGTCGTACGCCCACTCATCAATCTTAGTTTCACAGCGCTTTTCTATACCTGATTTTTTATAGTTCATCATTATTGTTTGATTTTCAACAAGTAAGAAGTGTTAAGCACTAATCGTAAAACTATTTTTATTAAGATGAATAACATTACTATCCTTGGCTGTTTATTTTTTGGTCTGTTTTTTGATGTGTAATATGTTGAGGATATACATGAAAGCTATATTGAAAGTCAGCCTGCTCACAACAGTAATGTTATTGATTACTGCCTGTGGTGATCTCGATATTATGGGAAGCAAAGGAAAGTTCTATTATAGCAATCCAACAGAAGACACGATTTCCTTTAAAGTGGATGGTAAAAATTATCTGGTCGAGCCTGGTCAGTATGGATCAATATCATTAGCCAGTGGTGAACATACACTTGAAGATAATACAGGTCATGTCACCAAATTTATGGTGTTTGAACATAACTCAGGCGGGATCCTAAACCCTAATCATGGGGTGTATTACACATTTTCTGAAGTGTATACCGAGCAAGATAAAAAGGGGTATCAACCCGCGCCGCGAAATGTCACTATTTATGGGCATGAATTAAGCTTACCTATCAAAAGCAGTGATGCCGTGGTGATTGATGGCAATTTATTCCGTTGTACTTACCCAATTGGCAAAGCGTTGCCGGGGGCAGAGAATAAGCAGTACAAGCAAGAAGATATTAAATCAAAATGTTTTGATCAATCTGAGTTAATTGAATATTTTGCGAACGAACACGATCAAAATTTAGTACCTAATTCACCGCAAAATGAAGAAAATAATTCAATTAGCCAGCACTTAAGTTATCAAGTTCCTCAAGCGGCCTTCCGTGATCCACAGGTTCAATCGGTGGCGAATGAGATTATAGCGTTAACAGAAACGCTGAAAAATGCGAACAAAGTCGATATTCATCAAGACTTAAATAAACAATATCATCAATTAACTGTTCAGTTAGTGGAAACGTATACTGAAAGTCCTTCCAGCAATGTGGCTGAGGAATATATAAAACTTAATGGGTTTATTAAAGAAATTAACAAACTCAGAAATTATGGTGTGTGGGTAAGATAAGTATATTCCATTAAGTTTATCTGAGCGTCTTTATAATTAAGAATTTGCTTATAAATTAAGCAGAGTAATCTTATGTGATATCCCGCTGAAACACGGAAACTAAAGGGTAGTTTCGTCAGGATAATATTATAAAGAGGCTCAGTAATGAATTTATTTAAGACTTCATTTTTTACTGCAATATCTGCTGTATTCCTACTCTTTTTTTCTAGCGTTTCTGGCGCTAAATCCATTGTTGAACCCGCTAAAGATTCTGAAGTATTAGATTTGGTGTTTATCTTGGATAAAAGCGGTTCAATGTCAGGATTTGAATCTGACACTGTTGGTGGATATAACAGCGTGCTGACAGAAAATAGAAATAAAGCGGGTAAAACCTTTATTACCACGGTGTTGTTTAATAATAAAACCAGTTTATTACACAACAGAGAACCTATTGATAAAGTGAAAAACCTCACGCTAGATGACTATTCTGTCGGTGGAAACACCGCATTATTAGATGCCATTGGCGATACCATGGTGAAAATGCGTGAGAATAGAAAAATCACCAAGAACAATAATGTTTTGTTTGTGATTATTACTGACGGTGAAGAGAACAGTAGCACCAAATATAGTCAGGCTAAGATTAAATCTATGATTAAATCAGCTGAAGTTGAAGATAAGTGGGACTTTATTTTCTTAGGTGCCAATATTGATGCGATTACGGCTGCGGATAATATCGGTATTAAGAGTTCGAATGCTACAGGTTATGTTCAAGATGGCACGGGCTACGATAAGGCATATAAAGCAGTCAATAAAGCCGTAGAAGCCAAACAGAATGCTGCACCAATATCAGAGGAATGGAAACAGGAAGTTGAGCAAGACGCGAAGGATCGCAAAAAATAAGAAGATAATAAATCAGTCTGTAAATGAACGAGCTAGAAGCCCCGAAATAATATTCGGGGTCTTTTTTTATGGCATTATTTAGTGGCTTTCAGTGCGGCAAATAACCCTTTAGCGAGCTGGTCTTGCTCTGATTGAATACCAGGTAAAACGAAATAGTAACCCCCGCCAAACGGTTTAATATAGCGCTCAAGAGGTTCGCCATTTAACCTTTTTTGGGTATCGATAAAACCGGTTTTTAAGTTCTTTTGATATGAAACGAAAATCAGTCCCATATCCAATGCGCCGCTATCGGTTAATCCGAGAGAATAGCTGTAGCTACGGCGACGCAATTTTGCTGTATGGCGGCTTGGGTTTCTCGGTTCTGCGCGGCGCATATGGGAGTCAAATAATACGCGGTCACCGTGAGGATCTTTGTCGAATGCAGGATCATCCATTTCGTGCTTCATGCCCATTGGTGCACCTGTTGCTTTATGGCGCCCAAAGTCATTTTCTTGGTCTTCCAGCGGTGTTCTATCCCAAAATTCAAGATTAAAACGAATTAGGCGAACCGCTTGGTAGGTTCCGCCGACACACCAGGCTGGCTCTTTGCTATCTTCAGTCACCCAAATCAGCTCATCCATTAACTTACTGTCGTCGGCTGGCGCATTGCCGGTGCCATCTTTAAAGCCAAATAAATTAATTGGGGTAGAGCGTTTATCGATATCCCTTGATGGTAAGAACCCATCGATTTTCCATAGCGGGAACCAATAAGGTGAAGTGTGGCGGAGAATATCGCGCAGCGCATAAATCACGCTTTCTTGGCTATTGGCACAAATTTGCAATACCACATCACCACCACACCATTTGTCTTCTAAACGGTCGTTCGGGAAGCTGGTCATTTCCACCAATTGACTCGGTTTAAGCTTTTCTAATCCAAAGCGTGAATCAAATAAGCTATCTCCCAAGGAAACCGTGACGCTCAGGGCGTCAGGCTGAATGAGCGTGCCTAAAATCCCAGACTCTGCGGGAGGCATTTTATCATTCTGATTTGGCGTCGATTTTTGTACTTGAGTCAGAAAAGCGATGCGTTGAGTTAATACCGTGAACAGCGCTTGAAGCTCATCAAGGGTCGTTGATGTGATTCGAAAAGCGATAAACGAGGCGTTTTTCTGTTCTGGGGTTAGCACGCCCGCTTGGTGTGAACCTAAATAATTGATACTTTTGTCATACGTCAGCTCGCAATCCGCAATGGATGCTTTTGCGCTGAGGGCGGGGGCAGCGAGGATTGCGCCTCCCATGACTAAGGTTTTTAGCGCATGGCGGCGAGATACTTTAGATTGAGAAAACCCCAAAGGTTGTGACTCGCTTTTTAGTTTAGCTTGCATAAATTTATGCCTTAATATTTATAGTAAACATCAACATCCATCTGAGCGCGCAATGTCGCGAGCAGTTCGGCTTGTTGCGTTAACAGGGAATAGAGCGCCATTTTGTCTTGTTGTTTTAGTTGGCTGTAAGGCTTGTATTGACCTTTAGCTAATTGATATGACTGCACTATTTTATTAATTTTCTGATCATTTTCTTTTATCTGATCAAGGGTCTTGGATTCAATAAATGGACTGATCACCTCGATGATGGCTTGAGAACCTTTGGCATTTGCCGCTATATCCGACAGGTCTGAGAGACTATAAATATTCTCTTGTCCCGACAGTTTTGTTTCGAGGATCATCTCCATAAAATCAGCGGAAGCTTGCACCAATTTCGGAATTTCAATGATTTCGGTCAAGACACGTTTTTGTAAATCTTTTCCTTTTAATAACAGCTCATCAGACGCTGGCAGCGCCGCTTTGAGATCTTGCTTTGCAAATAAAAGGTATTCGACCAAGTGAAATCCCACGAAGCGGTAGTCTTTTTCTTTATCCAGAAAATAATCCGCACGAGGGTTGATGGTTCGGTCGGTATTACCAAACAAAACAATGATCGGACGCACGGTTTCATAGTGCTGGTGGGCTTGAATATAGGCCGCTTTCGCCTGCGCTAATTGACCTTTTTGCACACTTTGATTGAGTTTTTCTAATTGCTCCACCATTTCACTTAACTCCTTGTTGACGAAGGATAAGTATTCTTGAATGGCAGGCTGATATTTTTCAGGGGTGGGAATATCCCCCTTAGCAATAATGATGTTGTCCCCTGTTTGCACAGGGGAGCGTAGGGCTTTTCCATAGGCGGTAGATGCCACGAGTGAAGCAACGATTACGCTAATGGCTAAGTGGGTGATTTTACGCATTTTGTAAGTTCCGTTTAGCGGCATGTTTTTTGCTCCAAACAAACAGTGCGAGGATCACAATCCAATAGACAACAAAGGTGATAACACTGAGCCAAATTGGCTGTGAACGATATGCAAAGAATGATGAAATAAAGTTGCCAGCTACACCAGAATCATCCAGTAATGCGCTGGTATCCCATGCTGGGTAGATTAAAAATTCAGGAATTGGATAGTCAAACTCAATCATTAAGTTTGAAATTTCTTCAACGCCACGAAGCAGCAAGGAGAGGGCAAGGAACAGTAAAATCACGCCAGTGACTTTAAAGAAAATTTTCCATGAAATAATTCGGTTAGTTAATAAGAAGGCATATAGAGTCATACCCGCAATAGCGACACCCGCTGCAACTTCAAAGATAAATTCGTTGGCATTTTCAGCGGTCAACGACATGATAAAACTGGAAAGGAAAACGACAATTTCGCTACCTTCACGGGCAATCGCGATAGCGATAATCAAGGTTGCGCCCCACCAACTATGGTGTTCTGCATTACGATTGATACCTGATTCCAGCTCTTTTTTCATCGAGCCGCCGCTTTTGTTCATCCAATAGACCATTTGAACAATCAATATACAGGCGAGGATCTCCATGACTATCATGAAAATAGATTGCCCAGTGTCATCAAGGACATTGAATACGCCGTAAATCAGCAGTGCGAGTAAGATGGACATGGCGATACCCAGCCCAACACCGCCCCACAGGTATTTCATCCCATTGCGAGCGTCAGGGTGGCGTTTGATCCACGCATAAATGATGCCGATAACTAATAGCGCTTCAAAACTTTCGCGCCAAACTACAAAGAGAACTTGTCCCATGTTGAATCCTACTCTTTAGCGATGATCTCGCCTTTTGGATGTGACAGATGGAAATCGTCGAAAAATGTGTAACTACCTGGTTTTAAAGGTGCAATAACCACCACGGAACTGGCGCCGGGGGCTAATACTTTTTCTTTGCGCAGTTGCAGACTTTCAAACTCTGCGGGTTCAGTGCCAGTATTGGTAATTTTGATACGAATAATGGTTTTCGCTGGCACTTCCAGAACACGTGGGATTAAATCCCCATTTTTCATTTCTAATTCAACGGTATATTTTTCGGCGCTTAAGGCAGATTGCGGAAGTAATGCGCAAATAAAAACCAGTAAAAAGCTGAGTAGTGTTTTCATTGTTGGCTCAAACTTATTGAAAATTGAGAGTTCCTTACTAGCGAAAAAGGGCTCGCGCGGAATATTACCCCCGCGAAAGCCCTCAGCGCATCATTGAAAAATTAGTAACTGCCTTTGCGACCTATGCCGGCATAGTCAAAGTCCCAAGAGACTTCAAACGGTTCAAACCAAGGGGCAACACCTGTTTCTTTATCAATGTGGCGACCGAAAGCGGCTTGTTGGTTGTGTGAAGGCGGGTAAATTTTATAGGTAACGCGATATTTACCATTGCCGTCCAGTTTAATATTTTCACCATAGTGAGGACCATCGCTTGCCACCATCGGCATAAAGGTGCCTGATTGAGTCTGTGGCTTATCGCCCAGTTTGGTGACGGTATATTCGACGGTTAAGTAAGGCATCCAATCGCCTTCTGCAAAGCCGTTCGGGTTATCTTCTACTGCGTGGATGTCGGCTTCTAAGTGAACGTCGGCTTTATCCGCTGGCAGGTGAGCCATCTTGTGGTGGCCTTCTTCGGTGTCCATGGTGATAGGCTGTAAATAAACACCTTGGATTTCCATGCCGTTTTTAATGACTGGGTGACCGAGAGGATACTCTTGAGCAAAGGCGGATAGAGAGAATAAGGCTAAGCCCGAAACGGCTGCCTGATAAGCGAATTTCATTGTGACATCCTTACCTGAATGAAGTTAGAAGCATAATGATAATCATTACTATTAATCAAAAACAAGCAGAATGTTTTAGGCTTATATCCAATCCTTACTATGAATATATTTAAATTTAATATTAATCAAAGTGTTAATACTTTCTTTTTTAGTGATAAAAAATAAGTATTAGAAAGGTGATTTGCTTCAGACACTGTAGTCGGTTTCACATGCTATAGTCGAAACGTTGAACGGTATTTATTAGGTATAAAGTCGAGGTACTGGAGATGCAAAAACGTTATTTGGATTGTTCCGCTTCTGAAATTGCGAAAATGAATAAGAAAAGCTTACTGGAAGCGATTAAAGCCAGCGAAGGGCGATTACTGGTGAGTGAAACTATCGGGACTATTCAGCCAGTCTTGATGAACGTCACTAATGCGGAACTCGCAGCAAGCCAAGGCGCAGATATTTTGCTATTGAATGTTTTTGATGTAAATAACCCAGTGATGCAAGGTTTGCCAGAAGGCATTGCACCCGATGAGATTATTCGTACCTTAAAGCACTTAACAGGACGTGCAATTGGCGTGAATTTGGAACCTGTTCCCGCAGGGTTTAATAATCCCCATCAAGATAAACAGTGGAAAATGTCTGAAGGGCGCTTGGCTACTGTCAAAAATGCCCTGAAATTAAAGCAGATGGGCGCGGATATTATTGTCCTGACTGGGAATCCGGGTAATGGCGTCACTAACCAAGAAATCAACCAAAGCCTCAAAGAACTCAAAGCGGTGGTGGGGGAAGATATCGTTCTGATTACGGGAAAAATGCATGCAGCGGGAGTTCTCAATGCGTCTGCTGAGCAGTTAATTACCGAAGAGGATATTCATTCCTTTATTAAGAGCGGTGCGGATATTATTTTACTGCCTGCACCGGGAACGGTTCCGGGAATATCTTCGGAATTTGTGCAGAAAATGGTGAGTTATTGCCATTCTCAGCGAGTTATGACCATGACCGCGATTGGCACATCTCAAGAAGGGGCTGACCTACAAACCATTCGCCAGATTGCGTTAATGTGCAAAATGGCAGGAACAGATTTACATCATATAGGTGACTCGGGTTATAACGGCATCGCCTTACCGGAGAATATATTGAATTACAGTATTGTGATCCGCGGTGTTAGACACACCTATTCCCGTATCGCCCGCTCAATTAACCGATAATCTTTGCTGTTTTTCTGAGTGAAATCCCTGCGCTAGAAATGGCGCGGGAATTTCGCTCGAAATATCATTTTCATCGCTAAAAAAATATACAATTCCCGCTATACTTCAGGTAAAATCCAGCCCATTTTTTAAAACAATATCTATAACATAATAAAGAAGTGAGCTATGTCGCAAAATACGAATTCAGTGCCAAAGATTGGCTTTGTTTCACTTGGCTGCCCCAAAAACCTCGTTGACTCAGAGCGTATTTTAACGGAGCTGCGTACTGATGGTTACCAAGTCGTTCCTAGCTATGACGATGCCGATTTGGTTATCGTGAATACTTGTGGCTTTATTGATAGTGCCGTTCAAGAGTCGTTAGAAGCTATCGGCGAAGCGTTGAACGAAAATGGTAAAGTGATTGTGACAGGATGCCTGGGCGCAAAAGAGAACCAAATCCGTGAAGTTCACCCGAAGGTATTAGAAATTACGGGCCCACATAGTTATGAACAAGTGTTAAATCACGTTCACCACTATGTGCCAAAACCAGAGCATGATCCGTTCTTTAGTTTAGTCCCAGAGCAAGGCGTAAAATTAACGCCAAAACATTACGCTTACTTAAAAATATCGGAGGGTTGTAACCACCGTTGCACTTTTTGCATCATCCCTTCTATGCGTGGTGACTTAGATAGCCGCGCTATTGGCGATGTGTTGAATGAAGCGAAGCGTTTAGTTGAATCAGGCGTTAAAGAGTTACTGGTGATTTCTCAAGATACTTCTGCTTATGGTGTGGATGTTAAACACCGTACGGGGTTCTGGGATGGTCAGCCGGTGAAAACTAGCATGGTTGGATTATGTGAGCAGCTAGCTTCTATGGGGGTTTGGGTTCGTCTGCATTACGTTTACCCATACCCACATGTTGATGATGTGATCCCATTAATGGCAGAAGGTAAAGTGTTACCTTACTTGGATATTCCATTACAGCACGCCAGTCCGAAAATTTTAAAACTGATGAAACGCCCAGGAGCGGTAGAAAGAACATTAGAGCGTATTAAGCGCTGGCGTGAAATTTGCCCTGAGCTGACATTACGTTCAACGTTTATTGTTGGTTTCCCTGGTGAAACAGAAGAAGATTTCCAAATGCTGTTGGATTTCTTACAAGAAGCGCGATTAGATAGAGTTGGTTGCTTTAAATACAGCCCAGTTGAAGGCGCAAAAGCGAATGAACTGGCTGACCAAGTACCTGAAGAGATAAAAGAAGAGCGTTATCATCGTTTTATGCAGCTTCAGCAAGAGATCTCCACTCAGCGCTTACAAGAGAAAGTGGGTCGCGAGCTTTTAGTTATTATCGATGAAGTCGATGACGAAGGTGCAGTGGGTCGTAGTATGGCCGATGCGCCAGAAATTGATGGTATGGTGTACCTCAATGGCGAGTTTGATGTGAAAGCAGGGGATATCGTTAAAGTGCTGATTGAGCATGCTGATGAATATGACCTGTGGGGCTCCGTTGTTAGCGAATAAAAAATAGGCTATCATCTAGCTCGAAATTTAGCCTGCGAATCATGTTTGCAGGCTTTTTTCGATATAACCCATTATTTTGGGTTTTTTCTATATTTCAAATACTTGATCTATATCATCCCGCCAAAATCTATCAAATCATAACTTGATCTAGGATATAAAACTTAACTGATAACTTGACATAATCAGGGAGAATACTTATCGAAGAATAAGGCTGATTATGACTATTGATTTTACAATTCCCAAACTCGCACAGCTTACAGAAAAATCATCATGCTCCATTGATCCGGAGTTATTGATACAACTGGCAAGTGAAGCCATCACAAATGGTTTATCACCTATCCATGATTTCGACATTGAAGGAATGTTGTTGGATAAATACGGTCAAACTTTATGGTCTAACCGTAAATCAGACAGCAGCGCCATGTTGCCATCTTGGATATTCTCTCAAATACAGGTCACTTCTCTAGATGACCAGCCAATTAACTCACAAGGACATACTTACTATTTCGCCCCTATTTATGATGAAACGCGCTTGTTAGCCACGTTGGTGTTACGTGGGGAGTCAACCAGCAGTAATATACTGTTAGCTCTCACTCTTACCCTAGGGCGAGAAATTAGTGAAAAGCTAAAGTGTCACTTTTACTGGCAAAAACTTTCAGAGAAAACACACGGACATAATCTATTCCACGACTTGAACATTCATGAAGTGGAAAAAGCGCTAATCATCGAAGCCGCGTTGGCATACGGTGGAAAAATTCAGGAGATGCATCAAGCATTAAATATGGGGCGTACTACACTGTGGCGCAAGCTGAAGCAATATCAGATTGATATTCGCGAATACAAGCTATAGTCCAGTTAATAAAAATAGTCCGTCAATAAAAACAGCCCTGCCAATAAAAAAAGCTTCTACTGATTTTCTGCAGCAATGCTGAAAACGTTCGAAGCATTCAAATCACACAGCCTTACGGTAATCACTAAGCCCAACATATCAATGCATATTGATTGCGGGCTCAGTCACGCCTTTCAGCGAAACGAAAGAGAAGAAATGAAAAAGAGCTAAGATTATCAACCTATCTTGTTGTTAAGTATGTTGATCTCAGTACGCTTTTTTTTAGGAATTGGTTTTAATTTGATGTTATAGATTTTTATTTCAGTGAACTCACATACTCACAGTTGGAGTAAATGGTTGCGGGGATATATATAGGTTTATATTTTATTTTAAACTAAATATATTAATTTTATAT
>NZ_JAERJY010000074.1:0-16745 GCF_018257375.1 Providencia sp. JGM181
GGTTTTCTTCGAGCCGGTTTGTCGTGACAACGGATGCGCATTATAGGGAGCTCCCAAAATCTCGCAAGTGTTTTTTTACATATTTATTTCGTTCGCGCTTTTTTTAGCCAAATATGACTTAATAGCGTAAATTACTACTGTTTTTTGACTATTTCAGCAGCAATAATTGATTTACTCACGTAACATATCATTGATTAGTATCTGTATGAGATGAATTATGGAATTGAGCAAGCAACAAAATGCCTCACAAAAAAACCTCTCTTTTATTATTGCGCGGAGTCTTGGACAGCTCATATTAAAAGGCACCTACTTATCTGACTCTATTCTTCCCAGTGAATTAGAATTATCAAAGCAGTTTAATGCAAGCCGAACCGCCATAAGAGAAGCCATTAAGACATTAGCGGCAAAAGGCATGGTTTTAGCTCGTCCTCGAATTGGTACACGAGTCATGCCCGCATCGAATTGGAACTTTCTCGACCAAGACTTATTAAATTGGTGGATTAATAGCGAAGAAAAGTCCGTGGTGATTAAGCATTTTCAAGTTGTTCGCCTCGCTATTGAACCTCAAGCTTGCTATCTCGCTGCACTGAATGCCACAGAAGAACAAAAACAGTCTCTGCAATTACTATCAAATGAAATGGTAACCTTGGAAAAAGAGTTCGATAGACCTCACTGGATAAAAGTTGATTTTCGTTTTCATCTCACTATCTATCGGGCGTGCTGTAATCCGTTTTTAATTTCGTTCGCGAATCTGTTTAGGTCGGTGTACCAGCTTTATTTTGATGCAATAACAGAAAATGATGCGATTGAAGTGGAACTTCATCAACAACTTGCTGATGCTATTATTAACGGCAATAGTCGTGAAGCTTACGATCTCTGCTATACCTTATTAACGACAATGAACAAATAAGCTAACAGAACGAATTCGCTCACCAAATTTATCGATAGGTAACGGATGTTTAAAACTGCTAAAAATATGTCGGGTTTGCCATGGATTGCCGCGATGGCTTTCTTTATGCAAGCGTTAGATGCCACAATATTGAATACGGCACTGCCTGATATCGCCAAAAGTTTGCATCACTCTCCATTAGCGATGCAATCTGCCGTGGTGAGCTATACCCTAACAGTTGCACTGTTAATTCCGGTGAGTGGTTGGTTTGCCGATAGGTTTGGTACTCGACGTATCTTTATTATTGCGGTTTCTCTGTTTTCTTTAGGATCATTGCTCTGCGCTCTTTCCCCTTCATTAACAGTGCTTGTTATTTCTCGCGTTATCCAAGGAATTGGCGGGGCGATGATGATGCCAGTAGCGCGACTCGCATTAATTCGGGCGTATCCGCGCAGTGAACTTCTACCTATATTGAATTTTGTCACCATCCCTGGATTAGTCGGCCCCATCTTAGGACCTCTATTAGGTGGTATTCTCGTCACCTATGCCACATGGCATTGGATATTCATTATTAATATCCCTATTGGTGTACTTGGGATTGTGTATGCATTAAAGCATATGCCTGATTTTAAAATGCCAAAGCGTAAATTTGATACCCTTGGATTTCTTTTATTTGGGTTTGGCTTGGTCATGCTGTCGGTCAGTTTAGATCTGTTTGGCGATAAATCATTATCTAGCTATATACCTTTAGCGATTGTTCTGGGCGGTTTTCTTTGTCTTCTTCTTTATATATTCCACGCAAGGCGCATTAAGCACGCCATTATTCCGCTCAACTTATTTAAGACGAGAACCTTTTCCATCGGTATTAGCGGTAATATCGCCACTCGATTAGGTACTGGAAGCATTCCATTCCTAATGCCATTGATGCTGCAAGTGGGATTTGGTTATGAAGCGGTGGTGGCGGGAATGATGATGGCTCCGCTGGCCATTGGCTCGATTACAGCAAAATCCGCAGTCACAAGAATTCTAACCCGATTTGGATATCGTAATACGCTATTTACTGTCACGGTGATTATTGGGTTGATGGTCTCGCAGTTTTCGCTGCAATCTCCAGATATGTCGATTTATCTGCTTATCGTTCCGTTGTTTGTTTTAGGAATGGTGATGTCCACCCAGTTCACTGCCATGAATACCATTTGCTTAGCGGATTTAACGGATAATAACGCTAGCGCCGGTAACAGTATGCTCGCAGTGACTCAGCAACTTTCGATTAGCTTTGGGATCGCAGTGAGCGCCACCATTTTGAGCTTTTTTGATAACCAGCCAAATAGTAATGTCGTGGATAACTTCCATTACACCTTTATTACTATCGGGGCTATTACGTTACTTTCTGCCTTTGTGTTTCTATTACTCAGTAAAACCGATGGCGATAATTTAATTAAAGGCAAAGGCAAAAAATCTGAGAAAACGCAGAATTAGCGTTTCCTCACTGATTGGCGTTCCACGAGTTTTGGCGTTAAGACTAAAACAGAGGGTTCCGCATCTGGGTTATCCATTCGATAAATGAGTTGGTTAACCGCTTGCTGACCAAGTTCATCCTTTGGCTGATGAACAGTAGTGAGTGGTGGGATCATATAAGAAGAAAGTGCAATATCGTCATAACCAATAATGGAAATGTCGTCTGGCACTTTCATGCCTTTTTGGTAAATCGCTTGGTAGGCACCGACCGCCATCGCGTCATTCCCCGCAAAAATAGCATCTGGGGGATTCGGTAACGCCAAAAGTTTATTCATCGAATCAAACCCACCTGAAAATTCAAAATCGCTAAAGATAATATATTCTTCGTGGATTTTGAGGGATGCCGCCTTCATGGCATGAAGGAAACCTTGATAACGCGCTTGTGCAGGAGATTTATCTTGAGGACCGGCAATACAGGCAATTCGAGTAAACCCCGCATCGATTAAATGACGCGTGGCGATTTCACCGCCGAGGAACGAGTTATCCTGAATAATATCTCCGGCTGATTCAAACGGAGACCAGTCCATCATTACTGTAGGAACAGAGGGATAACGAGAAAATACGGCTTTGGATGGACCCTGTGCTTCGGTGCACATAATAAGAAGCCCATCGACGCGTTTTTGCAGAAGGGTTTCTAAGCTATGATCCATCCGCTTGAAATCCCCTTCAGTGTTGCACAGGATCAAACTGTAACCCAATTCGTAGCAACTACGTTCTACACCACGCACGACTTCCGCATAAAACGGGTTATTACTGGCAGTCAGTAACATTCCGATGGTATTGGTGCGGTTCATCTTCAAACTTCTCGCTAAGGCCGATGGCGCATAGTTAAGCTGTTCGATGGCACTTTTTACCCGTGAAGTAACGCTTTCGCTAACATAGCGATTTTGATTGATAACATGGGAGACGGTGGATGTTGACACGCCAGCAAGGCGAGCAACATCTTTCATTGTTGCCACAAATTGATCCTATTGAAGAAGAAACTGGTCTATTTCATTACGCCATGGAACAGAAGGTTGTGCGCCGGGACGTGTCACTGCAATTGCAGCCGCCGCATGGGCAAAGACAATTGCATCTTCATCGGACTGACCTTCAAGTAGCGCAGTTACATACGCCCCATTGAATGTATCACCTGCTGCAATGGTGTCCACCGCTTTCACTTTAAAGCCCGGAATTATTTTCCCTTGCTTGCCTGATTCACTGTACCAAACCCCTCTGGCGCCCAATGTAATCATCACTTTATTAATGCCTTTTTGATGCAGTGCTTGCGCTGCTTTTTGTGCGCCTTCTTCATCATTAACAGCGATGCCCGTTAAATGCTCCGCTTCCGTTTCATTCGGCGTGATCACATCCACCAGCGACAGTAGCGAATCTGGCAACGCTTGTGCAGGCGCTGGGTTTAAAATCACTTGAGTTTGGTGTTTACGCGCGATCTCAGCGGCCATTTGAACAGTTTCAATTGGCGATTCAAGCTGCATCAATAAAGCATCAGCATCGATAATTTTTTGCTGATATGCGGCTAGTCGTTCTGTAGAAAGATGACCATTGGCTCCCGCATTGATCCCAATAATATTTTCGCCTTGCCCGTTTACATAAATGAGTGCAACACCCGTTGTTTCACCAGCAACTGAATCAATACAATCAATCTTAATTGTATCTTTTTGCAGCTGTTTTTTGATACTAACACCGACATCGTCATCACCGACACAAGCAATAAATGTGATATCAGCGCCACTACGACCTGCGGCTACCGCTTGGTTGGCACCTTTGCCACCGAAAGCAACTTGGTAACTATCACCTCTTACTGTTTCGCCAGGCTGGGGAAACTGCTGCACATTGAGAATGTGGTCAACGTTGATACTACCTAAAACAACCAGTTTAGCTGCTGCCATCACATTTATGTCCTTTTGCTGCGCAATTAAATAAACCGCCGCTAAACTCACGGCGATTTATCAATCTTCTTGTTTTATCAAGGATTATTACTTTATATCGAATTGTTGTTTTACTAAAAATTACTGTTTTACCACGAGTTCTAATTCAACGGGAACTGTTGCTTCGACTTTCTCGCCTTTTAATACTTTATCTGCGATCTGCACCCCAACAATACCAATTTGATCTGGGCGTTGAGCAATCGTCGCGCCTAATTTTCCACCTTGAACTGCTTTGATACCGTCATTTGTGCCATCAAAACCAACCACTAAAACGTCATCACGACCGGCAGTTTGTAATGCTCTTAACGCACCTAAAGCCATTTCATCATTTTGTGCAAAAACAGCCTGAACAGTAGGGTGTGCAGTCAATAAGTTTTGCATAACGTTCAAGCCTTTAGTTCTGTCGAAATCCGCAGGCTGGCTCGCTAATACGTTGAATTTATGCTCTTTCGCACCCGTATTGAAACCTTCACCACGTTCACGAGCTGCCGACGTTCCAGAAATCCCTTCTAATTGAATAACTTTGGCGTCATTGCCCGTTTTCTTGGCAATAAAGTCTGCCGCCATTTTTCCACCCATGCGGTTATCAGAAGCAACATGGCTCACCACTTCACCTTTGTTAGCGGCGCGGTCTAAGGTGATCACGGGGATTTTCGCTTTATTAGCCATCAGGATAGAGTTACCCACTGCGTCAGAGTCAGTTGGGTTGATCAGCATTAATTTGGTACCACGTACCGTTAAATCTTGGACGTTCGCTAACTCTTTCGCCGGGTTATCTTGAGAATCCAAAACAATCAGTTCATAACCCAGTTTGTCCGCTTCTTTTTGTGCCGCATCTTTCATGGTCACAAAGAATGGGTTGTTCAGGGTTGAAATAACCAGCGCGATGCTCTCTTTGGCCATCGCGTTCACACTGACGGTTGCTGTTAGTGCAAAAGCGGTAAATAAAGTCGCTAATTTATTCAGTTTCATAAGAAAATTCCTGTCGTTATCGGGTAGGGGTCAGAATCACTATTTTTTGTTATCAACAAGTACAGCTAATAAAATCACAACGGCTTTTACGATCATTTGGTAGTTCGAGGAAATACCTAATAAGTTCAAACCATTGTTTAAGAAACCAAGGATCAGCGCACCAATCAGCGTACCAACAATGCGCCCTTTACCACCAGCGAGGCTTGTGCCACCCAGTACCACCGCAGCAATCGCATCCAGTTCATAACCGTTACCCGCCATTGGCTGAGCAGAAGATAAACGTGCAACTTCAATCACACTCGCCAACGCTGCTAATAAACCACACAGGGAGTAAACGATAATTTTAATTTTATCGACATTAATACCAGATAAGCGGGTCGCTGATTCATTTCCACCTAACGCATAGATATAACGACCTAAGCGAGTGTGGTGCAGCATGTACCATGCTGCAGCAAAGACGATAACCATTAACCATACTGGGGTAGGAATACCTAATGGGCGTCCGATACCAAACCAGCCAAATAAATCGGCATTATCGCTAAAGCCGGTATTGATTGGGCTGCCATCGGTATAAACACGGGTTACACCACGTAGTAATAGCATCATGACCAATGTTGCAATAAAAGCTTGGACTTTACCTTTGGCGACGATCACCCCTGTGCATGCACCAATTGCAGCACCGAGCGCTAATGCTCCTGCGACAGCAACAAAGGCATTCACTTCAGCACCGACCATCGATGCAGCCACCGCACCTGTTAATGCCAGCAGTGATCCCACAGACAAATCAATGCCCGACGTAAGAATCACTAATGTCATTCCCACCGCCATAATCGCGTTCACAGAAGTCTGTTGCAGGATGTTAAACAGGTTGTTGACCGTAAAAAAGTTAGGACTTAGGGTTGAAACAATCGCAATTAAGACTAATAGGGCGATTAAGGATTTTTGCTCCATTAGCCATGCTTTGCTGAAATAGCGTTTTGATGGTGCGGTTGTTGAACTCATGCTGTTAACTCCTGAACTGAGCCGTAATTTTTACCGACTGCGGCCGCCATTAAGGCTTCCTGCGTTGCTTCTTTGGCAGAGAATTCGCCGCTGATATGCCCTTCATGCATAACCAAAATGCGATCGCTCATCCCAATCACTTCAGGCATTTCTGAAGATACAAGGATGATACTCAGCCCTTCTTTTTTAAATTGGTTGATTAGTTGGTAGATCTCTTTTTTTGCCCCGACGTCGACACCACGGGTTGGCTCATCGAGGATAAGCACTTTCGGTCGTGTCATTAGTCCACGGGCAATAGCCACTTTTTGCTGGTTACCACCAGATAAGTTGCCAATAATTTGGTCCATGGATGGGGTTTTAATATTAAATAAGCGGATAAAATCCCCCACGGTCATCTGTTCTTCACTGTGCTTTAAGCTGCCGCCAAAACGGCTGAAATAACCTAATGCCGTTAAGGACATATTTTCTTTTACTGACATCCCCAGCACTAACCCATCGCGCTTACGGTCTTCCGAAATATAAACGATGCCGTTATTCAAGCCATCTTGCGGGGTTTTTAAGGTGACGTTTTTACCTTCTAACTGGATATTGCCAGATTTTTTCGGAGCTGCACCGTAGATGATTTTCATCAGCTCCGTACGTCCTGCGCCCATCAAACCTGAAACACCTAAAATTTCACCGCTTTTTAGCGTGAAACTGGCATTGGTGACACCGGGGCCAGAAACATTTTCAACTTGCAGGCGAATATCGCCAACAGGTACATCGACTCGTGGATACTGGTCTTCCAGTTTGCGTCCTACCATCATCTCAATCAGTTTTTCTTCTTCTAATTCACTGACGGGCTTTTCACCAATAAACTGGCCATCACGAAAAACAGTCACGTCGTCGCAAATTTCGAAGATCTCTTTTAAACGGTGAGATATATACACAATGCCGCAGCCTTGGGATTTTAAATCTTCAATCACGCGAAAGAGTGAGGCGGTTTCGGTATCGGTAAGTGCGTCTGTCGGCTCATCCATAATGATGACTTGAGACTGAAAGCTGAGAACTTTGGCAATTTCCACCATTTGTTGTTCACCGATAGATAATTCGGCGATAGTTTGGTGGCTATCGTAATCAAGGTTTAATCGCTGGAGCAGTTTGTCTGATTCGTTGAACATTTTTTTCCAGTCGATTTTGCCGAATTTGTTCACAAATTCGCGACCTAAAAAAATGTTTTCAGCGATGGTAAGTTCAGGAATTAAATTCAGTTCTTGGTGAATGATCCCAATCCCCGCTTCTTGGGAACTTTTCGGACCATTAAACGCCACTTCTTTACCAAGGTAACGGATCGCGCCCGCGTCTTTGTTGTAGATCCCCGTGAGTACTTTCATCATGGTGGATTTACCCGCACCATTTTCCCCCACCAGCGCCATCACTCGACCAGGGTAGACTTTTAAGGCGGCTCCAGAGAGAGCTTTTACACCGGGGAAGGCTTTATCAATGCCGATAAGTTCTAATAAAGGTTGCATAGTCACCTCAGAAAGTCACACCAGAACAAAGAATGATATTAGCGTATGGTGAACATTCCCCTGTTCGGATCACGGCTTTGCTTTCATGAGTACGTTGCTTGAAATGTTCATGACTGCAATAGATGACTTCAATATGATTTCCCTGCGCCGCTTCCAATTCATGAAGATGGGCTAAAATAGCTTTTTCCATTTGCGGATTTATTTTGCTGATTTCTTGAGCAAGTATCGCTTTTTCTACCTGCATTTCTTGGGTGATCACCCGCAAAACAGACATAAAATCCGGTAGTCCTTGCGTCACAGCCAGATCGATACGTTCAGCGCTGGCAGGAATGGGTAAACCTGCATCTCCCAGTGTGATATGGTCGGTATGACCGAGTTTTGCAATCACGGAAGCAACATTTGAGTTAAGCAACATACCTTTCTTCATTCTTTACCACCGTTTTTAGTCTATTTTTTCTACTTTTGAGTTTCGACTCTGCATGAGCGAAACGTTTCGCTTATACAATAATAGTAAAGAACAGTCACAACTCAATGTTCTTATCTTGGTTTTGTGATCACTATCGAAACGTTTCGTTAGCCTATTTTTACGCATAAAAAGCTAACTTATTGAATAAGTTGTCGCTGAATCGTTCCTGCCTAATTAATACTCAGTTGTTCGTTACAAGGTAAATTTGTTGCTCTTTATCCGAAATAACATCAAAGAAAAATCACAAAACTGATTGCACAATGAATAAAAGGACAGCTAACCTAGCAATAGCTTGGTCAATAACCATCTCCCTCTAACCCTTAGACGAGTTATTTAGAGAAAAGGAACACCTTATGCAATTAGCAGAACGGATAGCCCAATTAAGCAACTACCTTGAAGGTGGTTTGTATGAACGTCAGCAAGCTATTCGTTTGTGTTTGCTCGCCACGCTGAGTGGGGAAAGTGTGTTCTTGCTGGGGCCTCCTGGGATAGCGAAAAGCTTAATTGCCCGCCGCATGAAATATGCCTTCCGCCAAGCAAATGCGTTTGAATATTTAATGACGCGCTTTTCTACCCCTGAAGAGATTTTTGGACCGCTTTCCATTCAAGCCTTAAAAGATGAAGGGCGTTATGAGCGTTTAACCAAAGGATACCTGCCCGATGCGGAAGTGGTGTTTTTGGATGAAATTTGGAAAGCAGGCCCTGCCATCTTAAATACCTTACTAACTGCCATAAATGAACGCAAATTCCGTAATGGGGATGAAGAGAAAAATATCCCAATGCGCTTGCTAGTCACCGCATCCAACGAACTACCCGATGCGGATAATAGCCTTGAAGCGCTGTTTGATAGGATGTTGCTGCGAATTTGGCTGGATAAAGTACAAGAGAAACAAAATTTCCGCGCGCTGCTGACAGGCAAATCTCAGCAAGAAGAGAATTTGGTTCCTGATCACCTAAAAATCAGTGAAGAAGAATATCGCGAGTGGCAAAAAGAAATTCCCAAGGTTTCGCTGCCCGATCACTGTTTTGAATTGATTTACCAATTACGCCAACAAATTGATGCCACAGAGAAGAATCTGTATGTCTCTGATAGACGTTGGAAAAAAGCCGTTTATTTATTGCAGGCTAGCGCATTCTTTAATGGTCGAAACTCTGTTTCGCCGTTGGATATTGTGCTGCTCAAAGATTGCCTATGGCACGATATGCAGTCAATGAACCTACTGCCCCAATTGCTCAAGTCATTAGTACAAGAAGATGGTTGGCAACAGCGTAAATTTACGCGAGAAATTGAGCAAGTTTACCAACAGTGGATGTCATCCACCCAAGATCAAAATAACCAAGATGCGTTTAAAGTTTTAAAAAATAACGCAATGTTTGCACGAAAAGCCTCTTATGTGTTGCCTGATAATATTAGCGAAGGGCGCGTAACCCTATTTTTGCATCGCCCATTACAGCTACATAATATGAAAGTGACCTTTATTACCACCGAGAAAAAATCACTGGTAAATTTCCTTAATAAAGGCACCACATTATCCGCTCATCTTAATGGAATTGGTTTCGCGCAAGAGCTAGCCGCTGAAGTGAATAATTTAAACCAAATCCAACTGTTAGATGTTAGCCATCAAGCAT
The DNA here is from genome assembly GCF_018257375.1 of Providencia sp. JGM181. Taxonomy (NCBI): domain Bacteria; kingdom Pseudomonadati; phylum Pseudomonadota; class Gammaproteobacteria; order Enterobacterales; family Morganellaceae; genus Providencia; species Providencia sp. JGM181. Next base: position 9,919 of record NZ_JAERJY010000074.1, read on the forward strand.
CAACCTTATATTTACAAGATAAAAATCCTACAGCGGCGCCGACAACCAATAATAAGGAGTGGCTAGATAAGCTTGATGCCATCCAAAACGAAATCCAAGGGGCGAAATACCAGTTTGAGAAGCAGCAACCTAACCTGTTTATCGAGGCACATTGGCTAGCAGATGTTGAAGAGAGCTTTATTAAGCTTAGCGATAGGTTGACCCAGCTCCGCCAGCAGATCATGGGAAAAGTGGCTAATTCATTATGATGAGCCTAGCGTCCCTCGAATTATTGCTTTCCGTGAATGAAAGCCAGCTGATTGAAGAGATTATTATTTCTCTTCTCGCCACCCCACAGCTGGCGGTTTTCTTTGAAAAGCATCCTCGATTGAAAAAGGCGCTATTAAAAGATCTTTCCAGCTGGAAAAAAGACCTTAAACAGAAGCTGCAAGATGCGCTAGTCCCTCAGCAACTCTCTGAAGAGTTTGGGCTATATCAGAAGTCATTAGGCATCCCCACGGATACGTTCTTCACGCAATTACCCGATGTGATAGCGCGGCTCGAGCAGTTAGATTCCCCGTTTTACCGTGAAGCCTTACAACTGCAAAAGGGCAAAATTGAAAATCGCAGTGCACGGCAATCTTTAATTGTTCAGCGTTGGCGTATTAGTTTGATTTTGCAGGTGACTACATTACATAAAGAGCTCTTAGAGCAAGAAAAAGAGCAATTGCTGGCGGAATTACAGCGCCGTTTAGCATTGAGTGGAAACCTTGAGGATATTCTAGGGGAAAACGAACGCTCATCAGGGCGATTGTGGGATCTTAGCAAAGGGTTTAATAACCCAGCGTCTTATAATGATCAGTTAATCGCTCGCTACAGTGATTTTTTGCGCCAGCAACCCGAGCTTGAAAAAATTGCTCAGCTACTGGGGCGTAGCCAATCAGCCAAATCTATTCTGGATGATAATGTGCTCCTTGAGCCGATGACGGTGATGGAAAAAGTCCCGGAAACTGTACCTGAACAAGTGAATGGCTTAAACCAGAGTGACGATATTCTGCGGCTATTACCGGCTGAGCTTGCGATGCTAGGCCTCGAAGATATTGAATTTGAATTCTACCGTAAGTTATTAGAGAAACAGCTTATTACCTATCGTTTACAAGGGGAAAGCTGGCAAGAACGCAAAGTTTTACGCCCAGTCACTCATCATCAACATGAAGATCAGCCTAGAGGCCCATTTGTGGTTTGTATCGATACTTCCGGTTCGATGGGTGGAATCAATGAACGCTGTGCAAAAGCATTCTGCCTCGCTTTAATGAAAATCGCGCTGGCGGATAACCGAGCTTGCCATGTGATGCTGTTTTCCACCGAAATTGTTCATTATGATCTTCTCTCAGCAGATGGCTTAGAACAGTGCATGCGCTTCTTGCATCAAACATTCCGTGGCGGAACAGACTTAGCGGCATGTTTGCGAGAAACAACAGTAAAATTGGAGTCAAAACAGTGGAGTGATGCCGATGCGGTTGTTATTTCAGACTTTGTGGCTCAACGCTTACCGGACGAGTTAATTCAGAAGATAAAATCCCTTCAGAAGGTGGGTAAATACCGCTTCCATGCGGTATCAGTCTCAAATTATGGGAAGCCCGGTATCATGAAGATATTTGATCATATCTGGCGCTTTGATACAGGGCTAAAGAGCCGACTACTGCGCCGTTTTAATCGCTAATTACAGCATATCTTCAACAGTTTCAGCCATTTCTGGTGACCAAACACCACACTGAACTTGACCGATATGTTGACGTTGCAGTAGTAACATCACTAAGCGAGATTGGCCAATACCACCACCGATAGATTGCGGCATTTCACCTTTGACTAACGCTTGATGCCATTCCAATTCCATACGTTTTTCATCACCTGTTAATGCGAGTTGGCGAGTTAAACATTCAGGACTGACACGGATCCCCATTGAAGAGATTTCAAATGCGTCTTGTAATACAGGGTTCCAAACAATGATGTCACCGTTTAAGCCTTTGAAGCCATCTTCGTTTTCGGTTGTCCAGTCATCGTAGTCTGGTGCACGCACATCGTGGGATTCGCCGCTTGACAGTTTTCCACCAATACCGATTAAGAATACAGCACCCAATTCTTTCGCAATCGCACGCTCACGACCTTTTGCGTCTAAGTCTGGGTAACGTTTTAGCAGCTCTTCGCTGTGGATAAAGTGAATTTGGTCTGGCAGGAACGGTGCCAGTCCAAATTCTTTACTTACGGCAGCTTCTGTTTCTTTTATTGCCTTATAGATTTTACCCACTGTCTGCTTCAGATAAGGAAGTGTACGATCCTCATCTGCCATCACTTTTTCCCAATCCCACTGGTCAACATAGACGGAGTGGATTGGAGTTAAGCGATCCTCGTCCGGACGTAACGCTTTCATGTGTGTGTACAGACCTTGACCTTCGCTGAAACCAAAACGACCTAAGGTTTTGCGTTTCCATTTAGCCAAAGAGTGAACCACTTCAAACGTTGCACCAGGAATTGATTTCACTTTTACTTGAACGGCTTTTTCGCAGCCTGATAAGTTGTCTTGTGTACCATCACCTAAACGGCTCAGGATAGGACCTTGAACTTCGATTAAGCCAAGCTCTTTTTCAAGTAAACGTGAGAAATAAGATTTAACAAAGCTGATTTGTTGCTGATGTTCGATGAATGACTTGTCCATAATTTTACCCATAATTTGTTAGCTGTAATTAGCCGATGTGTAGATTAAGCAACAAAATGAGGTATAAATTCAATATCCATCATTAAAAAAAGCCTTTACTATTTATTTTGATTAAAAAAATGGGTATAAAAATGAATAATCATCAAAATGAGGGCTAAATAATGCCAGAAAATTATCAAATCGATAATCTCGATCGTGACATACTTCACGAATTAATGGTCAATGCACGTACACCTTATGCTGAACTCGCCAAAAAATTCTCGGTAAGTCCCGGAACTATTCATGTGCGAGTGGAAAAAATGAAGCAAGCTGGGATCATAAAAGGAACCCGTATCGATATCAGCGCAAAACAATTGGGTTTTGATGTCTGCTGCTTTATCGGGATCATTTTAAAAAGTGCCAAGGATTACCATACAGCCCTTAAAAAGCTGGATGCTTTAGAGGAAGTCGTGGAGGTTTACTATACGACGGGTCAATACAGTATCTTTATTAAGGTAATGTGCCGCTCGATAGATTCCCTTCAAGATGTACTTATCAACAAAATTCAGACTATCGATGAAATACAATCAACCGAAACGCTGATCTCCTTACAGAACCCGATCATGCGAACGATCACCCCGTAGAAAAAAAATGATATAACCACATTATCCACAGGTAGATCCCAGCTCATTCACAGCGTACAATAGCGCCCTGTTAATGTGAAAGAGAGTGACCATGAGCGTAACAAAAGTAACCTTAATTAGTGGCAGTACCATGGGCAGTGCCGAATATGTAGCGGAGCATATGGCAGAGATTTTAGAAGAACTCGGCTATGAAACGGATATACAGCACGGTCCTGAACTAGATGACTTACCACTTGAAGGGTTATGGCTGGTGGTGAGCTCCACACATGGCGCAGGGGATCTTCCCGAAAATATCCAACCGTTAGCTGAAGCAATTCAATCTCAGTCACCAGACCTGAGTAAGATCAAGTACGGTGCTGTGGGAATTGGCAGTTCGGAATATGACACTTTTTGTGGTGCGATCCATACTCTTGATACCTTATTACAGGATCATGGTGCAAAAAGGATCGGTGATTGCTTCGAAATTGATGTTCAGCAACACGAAATTCCTGAAGATCCCGCAGGAGAATGGGTTAAAATTTGGGCAGACGAACTCTGATCTGTTCAAATTAACCGCAAACAACTGTGGATAACTCCGGTAAGATCATGGTATTAACCGGTAGTTATCCAGATTATAAGTTTTAGGTCGTCCAAAGCCTGTGCATAAGTCCCTGTTTTGATCCCAGCTTATACGCAAAAGGATCACGGATCATTCACAGTATATGATCCTTTACACTTTGATGATCTTTAAAGTGAAAATTCACTTATCCACAGAAACCGTCGATCCTAATAAAAGATCTAATAAAGAGATCTTTAAATAAAAAAGATCTTTATATTATATAGGCGAGAGGCCAGGGCTTGGTCTCTCCATCAAACTTGAGTAGAATTCACTCCTCGAATGCAGAATCCGCATTTTCTAACGTTAAGGTTCACACATGTTTTATCCAGAGCAATTTGACGTCATCGTAATTGGTGGTGGTCATGCCGGTACTGAGGCAGCAATGGCAGCTGCACGTATGGGGCGTCAAACCCTATTACTGACTCACAATATTGATACATTGGGCCAGATGTCTTGCAACCCAGCCATCGGTGGGATCGGTAAGGGACATCTGGTAAGAGAAATTGATGCCCTCGGTGGCTTAATGGCTACCGCAACTGACAAAGCGGGTATTCAATTTAGAACACTCAATGCAAGTAAAGGCCCAGCGGTTCGTGCAACTCGCGCACAAGCAGACCGCGTGCTATATCGCCAAGCCGTTAGAACTGCATTAGAGAACCAACCAAACTTAATGATCTTCCAGCAACCTGTTGAAGATCTGATTGTTGAAAATAACCGAGTAACTGGCGCTGTTACCCGCATGGGCTTAAAATTTAAAGCCAAAGCGGTGGTATTAACCGTAGGTACTTTCCTTGATGGAAAAATTCATATCGGTTTAGAAAACTACAGCGGTGGTCGTGCAGGTGATCCACCAGCAATTACGTTATCTCAACGTTTAAGAGAATTGCCATTACGTGTAAACCGTTTAAAAACGGGTACACCACCACGTATTGATGCAAGAACTATTGATTTCAGTCAGTTAGCTCAACAGCTAGGTGACGACCCAATGCCGGTATTCTCATTTTTAGGTTCGCAAGAGCAACATCCGCAACAAGTGCCTTGCTACATCACGTATACCAATGAGCAAACTCATGATGTGATCCGTAATAACTTAGATCGCAGCCCTATGTATGCAGGGATCATCGAAGGGATCGGCCCTCGTTACTGTCCTTCAATTGAAGACAAAGTGATGCGTTTTGCAGATAAAAACGCTCACCAGATCTTCTTAGAGCCAGAAGGTTTAACCAGCAACGAAATTTATCCAAACGGGATCTCCACCAGCTTGCCATTTGATGTCCAAATGAAAATAGTTCATTCCATGAAGGGAATGGAAAATGCAAGGATCGTCCGTCCTGGTTATGCCATTGAGTACGATTTCTTTGACCCGCGTGATCTAAAACAAACTCTCGAAAGCAAATTTATCGAAGGCTTGTTCTTTGCTGGTCAAATCAACGGTACAACAGGTTATGAAGAAGCGGCTGCTCAAGGTTTATTAGCGGGTCTTAACGCAGCACAACATGCATTTGACCTTGAAGGTTGGTTCCCACGTCGTGACCAAGCCTATGTCGGCGTACTGGTTGACGATCTGTGCACATTAGGTACCAAAGAACCGTACCGTATGTTCACTTCTCGTGCGGAATACCGTTTGATGCTGCGTGAAGATAACGCCGATTTACGTTTAACCGAAAAAGGACGTGAATTAGGTTTAGTGGATGATGTTCGTTGGGAACACTTCAACCGCAAAGTCGAAATGATTGAAAAAGAGCGTCAACGCTTAAAAGATATCTGGGTTCACCCTAAATCTGATAATCATGAAGAAATCGACCAAATTTTAACCGTTCCATTATCGAAAGAAGCGAATGGTGAAGATTTACTGCGTCGTCCTGAAATGACGTATCAAATGCTGACCTCGTTAAATCTGTTTGCTCCGGGTGTTGAAGATCCTCAAGCAGCAGATCAAGTTGAAATTCAAGTGAAATACGAAGGTTACATTGCTCGTCAGCAAGAAGAGATCGAACGTCAACTGCGTAATGAAAACACATTACTTCCTGTTGATTTGGACTATAAGCAAGTGAAAGGCTTATCTAATGAAGTGATGGCGAAGCTGAATGACCACAAACCAACGTCAATTGGTCAAGCATCTCGTATTTCAGGGATCACACCGGCAGCGATTTCAATTCTGTTAGTGTGGCTCAAAAAACAAGGCATGCTGCGTCGGAGTGCATAATATGGATTTATTCAGCAAACTGACAAAGCTATTGGCCAAAACCGATATCCAACTGACTGACAAGCAAAAACAACAGTTAGTCGATTATGTTGGTTTATTGCACAAGTGGAACAAAGCGTACAACTTAACGTCGGTACGTGAGCCTGAACAAATGTTAGTTCGCCACATCATGGACAGTATCGTGGTGAACGATCACCTTAAGGGTGACAAGTTTATCGATGTAGGAACGGGCCCAGGGCTTCCTGGCGTACCTTTAGCTATTGTTCGACCTGATGCTCACTTTGTTTTATTGGATAGCTTAGGAAAGCGTATACGCTTCCTAAAACAGGTTCAGCATGAGTTAGGGCTGACTAACATTGAGCCAGTTCAATCTCGAGTGGAAGAGTACCCTGTTGAAGATGGATTTGATGGCGTAATTAGCAGAGCCTTTGCATCACTCAACGATATGCTGAGTTGGTGCCACCATCTTCCTGCAAGGGAAGGGTGCTTTTATGCGTTAAAAGGTGTGGTTCGTAACGAAGAACTCACACAGCTACCTGAAGGATTTGAAGTTGAGTCCATTACAGAGCTAAAAATTCCAGAATTAGACGAACAGCGTCACTTGGTTAAATTATTCAAAAAATAACGTAGTTTTTAGTAAAATTATTTTATCTTTTAGAGCGGTAGCCGTACATTTACAATGTTACGGCTATTTTTATATATAAT
>NZ_JAERJY010000075.1:0-16731 GCF_018257375.1 Providencia sp. JGM181
AGACAGATTGTTTTGTGAATACTCACAGTTCATTGATAAAAAAAATAGGCGCTCTAATTAGAGCGCCTATTTCTATACTCATAATCCTAACGAGACTATGCTCTTTTCATAAAATCAAAGAACTCTTCGTTAGTCTTAGTCATAGCTAATTTGCTGATAAGGAATTCCATTGCATCGATTTCGCCCATTGGGTGAATAATCTTACGCAGAATCCACATTTTTTGCAGTTCATCTTGAGAGGTGAGCAGCTCTTCTTTACGTGTACCAGAGCGGTTGTAATCAATCGCAGGGAAAACACGTTTTTCAGCAATTTTACGGGACAGGTGTAATTCCATGTTACCTGTTCCTTTAAATTCTTCGTAAATTACTTCATCCATTTTCGAACCGGTATCAACTAACGCGGTTGCGATGATAGTCAAGCTACCACCTTCTTCAACGTTACGAGCAGCACCGAAGAAACGTTTTGGACGATGTAATGCGTTTGCATCCACACCACCAGTCAATACTTTACCTGAAGAAGGTACGACGGTGTTGTATGCACGAGCAAGACGAGTAATAGAATCCAGTAAAATGATAACGTCTTTTTTATGCTCAACCAGACGTTTCGCTTTCTCGATAACCATTTCAGCAACTTGAACGTGACGCGCAGCTGGCTCATCAAATGTTGAAGCGATCACTTCACCTTTAACTAAGCGTTGCATCTCAGTAACTTCTTCTGGACGCTCATCGATTAGCAGAACCATCAATACGCAGTCAGGATAGTTGTGGGCAATGTTAGCCGCAATATTTTGCAGTAACATGGTTTTACCCGCTTTCGGAGGTGCAACGATCAAACCACGCTGTCCACGGCCGATAGGTGCGGCTAAGTCCAATACACGCGCAGTTAAATCTTCAGTAGAACCGTTACCACGCTCCATGCGCAGACGATTATTGGCATGTAATGGGGTTAAGTTTTCAAAAAGGATTTTGCTGCGGGCGTTTTCAGGTTTGTCAAAGTTAACTTCGTTAACTTTCAAGAGGGCAAAATAACGTTCACCTTCTTTCGGGGGACGAATTTTTCCTGAAATGGTGTCGCCGGTGCGTAGGTTAAAGCGGCGAATTTGGCTAGGGGAAACATAGATATCATCAGGGCCTGCGAGGTAAGAACTGTCTGCTGAACGGAGGAAACCAAATCCATCCTGCAATATTTCCAGTACGCCATCGCCGAAAATATCTTCTCCACTTTTAGCATGCTGCTTCAAAATTGAGAAAATAATATCCTGCTTTCTCATACGGGCTAAGTTCTCTAGCCCTATGTTTTCGCCTAACGTAATCAGTTCTGATACTGGCGTATTTTTTAATTCGGTAAGATTCATAATGGTGGGTTCTTTAACTCGGGGTATTTCTCGAACTATGAACGTAAATTGGAGGCAACTTTTATAGTGAACCTATTTAGTATAGTGAACCTATGAAGCGCCAGTTTAACTTTATAGTGCCCTGTTGATAGATATGGGCTCATAACCAACAACAATGCATTAAAATTTGTGCTAGCTACAACTAATATTGCTGTGAAGGTGTTGTGACTAACGAAAGCGTTATAATCATCAAGATGACATGCCGCATATTATTAGAAACGTAATCAATATTAGCAATAGTTTTTTATACATTTTAGGACAACATCTTATCCCTAATACAGCCCATTTATTTTACTCAAGACTTAAGCCACAGTGATACAACCATGAATTATCAACTTTATATTAATAATCAGTAACTAAAATTGGCATTGAACAGAACTGCAAGCTAGACGTTTCAGAAAAGAGCAAAGGCAAACAAGGTAATTCTTACGGGTACTCTATGAGGAATGCGGATAACTTATCATGCTTAAATGGGGACGTCTAGCGACTCTCTATATAAAATAAATGCGCCGCTAAACGTTTTGGCTTATATAAAGCTATAACTTACAGATTTTCGTCTAGAAATTCTTTCAGTTGAGTTTTAGATAAAGCACCAACTTTAGTTGCAGCTACACTGCCGTTTTTGAATAATAACAGTGTAGGGATACCGCGAATACCAAATTTTGGGGCAGTCGCTGGATTATCATCAATATTCAGTTTTGCGATAGTCACTTTGCCTGTATATTCTTCAGCAACTTCATCAAGGATTGGCGCGATCATTTTACAAGGTCCACACCATGCAGCCCAGAAGTCGACTAAAACAGGTGAACTTGCATTTAGAACGTCTGACTCAAAACTTGCATCAGTAATATGTTTAATTTTGTCGCTCATGTTGTACTCCAAAGGATCATTTTTACAGACATAGTGTAACATTAATTGGCAGCAGTATGCTTTATTTCAAAAGATACGCTTTCGTAAACCAACCGATAACTGATATTCTAACATACTATGAGTAAAGCACACTTGACAGAAAAGAAGTTTTCCGACTTCGCATTGCACCCAAAAGTCATTGAAGCACTTAATAAAAAAGGCTTCAACTTTTGCACGCCTATTCAGGCGTCTACCCTGCCTTATACTGTCGAAGGCAAAGATGTTGCGGGGCAAGCACAAACAGGTACAGGTAAAACGTTAGCATTCCTAACGTCTACATTTCATTTTCTCTTAACTCACCCGGCAATTGAGGGGAAAAAAACCAATCAGCCACGTGCGCTGATCATGGCACCTACTCGCGAATTAGCCGTACAGATCTACTCCGATGCTAAAGAGCTCGCTGAGTACACTGGTTTGAAAATGGGTCTAGCCTATGGTGGTGATGGCTATGACGAACAATTACGCGTACTACAAAACGGCGTTGATATCCTTATTGGAACAACGGGTCGCCTTATTGATTACGCAAAACAAGGTCACGTTGATTTAGCGGCTATCCAAGTTGTTGTTTTGGATGAAGCTGACCGTATGTATGACCTCGGTTTTATTAAAGATATTCGCTGGCTATTCCGCCGTATGCCTGGCGCAGCGGACAGACTCAACTTGCTGTTCTCCGCGACGCTCTCTTACCGTGTTAGAGAATTAGCGTTCGAACAAATGAACAGCCCAGAATATGTGGAAGTTGAACCACTACAAAAAACCGGTCACCGTATTAAAGAAGAGTTATTTTATCCATCCAACGAAGAAAAAATGCGCCTGCTGCAAACGCTACTCGAAGAAGAGTGGCCTGAGCGTTGCATTATTTTCGCAAATACGAAACATCGTTGTGATGATATCTGGGCTCACCTTGCAGCTGATGGTCACCGTGTCGGGTTATTGACTGGCGATGTCGCTCAGAAAAAACGTCTGCGTATTTTAGATCAGTTCACTCAAGGTCAAATTGATATCTTAGTTGCGACTGACGTTGCCGCTCGTGGATTACATATACCATCAGTAACTCATGTATTTAACTATGATTTACCTGACGATTGCGAAGACTATGTACACCGTATTGGACGTACAGGTCGTGCGGGTGAAAGCGGAAATTCTATCAGCTTAGCGTGTGAAGAATACGCACTAAACTTACCTGCAATCGAAGAGTATATTCAGCACTCTATCCCTGTCAGTAAATATAACAGTGATGCACTGCTGAGCGACCTGCCGGCACCAAAACGCCGTCATCGTCCGCGCCCAAGTGGTCCACGCCGCAATTCTAATGCGCCGCGTCGCCATAATGGCCCACGTAATAACCATAAACGTGCAGGCTGAGTAAATACCCTATGCTGAAATCTTCTTCTCTGTATGCCGCTATCGATTTGGGTTCCAACAGCTTTCATATGCTGGTTGTTCGCGAGACCGCAGGTAGCATTCAGATTATTTCTCGGGTTAAACGGAAAGTTCGCCTGGCTGCGGGTTTAGATAAAGATAATGTTTTATCTGAGCAAGCCATGGAGCGAGGCTGGCAATGCCTGCGTCTCTTCTCAGAACATCTGCAAGATATTCCTAACTCGCAAATTCGAGTTGTGGCAACCGCGACATTGCGCCTTGCCAAAAATGCCGATGTTTTTATTGAGAAAGCCAGCCAGATCCTCGGAAATCCCGTGAAAGTGATCCAAGGAGAAGAAGAAGCTCGCTTGATTTATCAAGGCGTCGCCCATACAACCGGCGGTCCAGAGCAACGCTTAGTGGTTGACATCGGGGGCGGTAGCACCGAACTTGTCACTGGTACAGGCGCTAAAGCTCAGTTACTTTATAGCCTCGAAATGGGTTGTGTGACTTGGCTTGAACGCTACTTTAGCGACAGAACGCTAACAGAAGAAAACTTTGCTCAAGCCGAAGCGGCTGCTCAACATGTCATTGCGCCTATCGCAGATGCCCTTAAAAATCACGGGTGGAAAATTTGTGTCGGCGCATCAGGCACTGTACAGGCGATTCAGGAAATTATGATTGCTCAAGGGATGGATGAACTCATCACCCTGAGTAAATTACAGCAACTGAAGCACAAAGCTATCCAGTGCCATAAGTTAGAAGAGCTTGAAATCGAGGGCCTCACGTTTGAACGTGCCCTCGTTTTCCCGAGTGGCTTATCGATTCTGATCGCGATTTTCAAGGCACTGAATATCGAAAATATGACATTAGCCGGCGGCGCTCTTCGCGAAGGCTTAGTGTACGGCATGCTTGAACTACCTATTGAGCAAGATATTCGCGCACGCACATTACGCAATATTCAGCGACGCTTCCTTGTGGATATTGAGCAAGCTAACCGCGTGTGTCAGCTTGCTGAACATTTCTACCTACAAGTGGCCAAAGAGTGGGAATTAGATAGCCGTTGCCGTGATTTGTTATCCAGCGCTTGTGCATTACACGAAATTGGGCTAAGTGTTGATTTTCGCAAAGGTCCAGAGCATGCAAGCTATTTAATCACTCACCTTGATTTACCAGGCTTCACTCCCGCGCAAAAACGTTTTCTCGCGGTTCTTCTCAAGAACCAGCAAGGTCAAATCGATCTCGCTTCCCTGAGCCAACAAAATGCACTACCCATTCAGCAAACTTACGCATTATGCCGTTTATTACGACTAGCCATTATTTTCGCCAGCCGTAGACGTGATGATACATTACCAGCATTGCGCCTTAATGCTAATGGACAGGATTTAACCATCGCATTGCCGTACCGCTGGCTTGAGGAGCACCCTTTACGAGCTGAGAATCTACAGCAAGAGGTTCAGTGGCAAGGGTATGTGAATTGGCAATTGGCCTTAGAAGAGCGTAATAGCTCCAATTGATATCGTTCTAAATTGGTGATGATAGGTTCCCACCTTGTAGTGGGAACTCTCTTAAACTCTTTCGCTACTGATCGGTTTTCTTATTTAATCCTAAGCGTGCCTTGATATCCGCTAAAGCAGACTGCCCTTTTTGCATTCGCTCTTCAGCAGTAACCACTTTTCGTTGCTGCTCCCACACCAAATCATCTTGCGGTAATTCCATCAAAAAGCGGCTCAGTTCAGGGCGGATCAGTTCACCGTATTGGCGACGCTCACGGCTATGAGTAAAGAATAACTCTCGCTGTGCTCGCGTAATACCCACGTAAGCCAGTCGACGCTCTTCATCAATATTATTTTCATCGATACTACTTTGATGAGGTAATAATCCCTCTTCCATTCCAACTAAAAAAACATAAGGAAATTCAAGACCTTTAGATGCATGCAATGTCATCAACTGAACCTGATCTGAATCTTCATCATCTTCCCCACGTTCCATCATATCGCGCAATGTAAAACGAGTGACAACCTGATTGAGCGTCATTGGGTCATTCAGCTCATCCCCTTCAATCATTTCGCTCATCCATGTAAACAATTGATTGACGTTTTTCATTCGCATTTCGGCGGCTTTGGTACTGGCAGAGGTTTCGTACAACCAGCTTTCGTAATCCATTTCCCGTAAAAGATCCCGTACCGCTATCAACGGCTCACGCTCCGAAATTCGGACTATCCCTTCCATCCAATGAGTGAAACGTTGCAACGCTTCCAACCCTTTCCCTGTTAAAGTCTGTTCCAGACCTAAATCAAAGCTGGCGTGATACAAACTTTTGCCTCGTTGATTCGCCCATTCTCCCAATTTTTGGATAGTTTTAGGGCCAATTTCTCGGCGCGGTGTATTCACAATGCGCAAAAAAGCGCTGTCATCTTCAGGGTTAGTCAGCACCCGCAAATAAGCTAAAAGATCTTTAATTTCAGGTCGTGAGAAAAATGATGTCCCACCTGAAATTCGGTAAGGAATGCGGTTTTGCATCAGCATTTTTTCAAAAATACGCGACTGATGATTACCGCGATACAAAATCGCATAGTCTTTATATTGGGTTTTATTAATAAAGTGGTGAGCAATTAATTCACCAATCACGCGTTCCGCTTCATGGTCTTCATTATTCGCTGTCAGCACCTTTAATGGCGCCCCATACCCCAACTCAGAAAATAATTTTTTCTCGAAGACATGAGGGTTATTGGCAATCAAAATATTGGCCGCTTTCAAAATACGACCTGATGAGCGGTAATTTTGCTCCAATTTAATCACATTCAGTTTTGGAAAATCTTGGCTGAGTAACACTAAGTTTTGCGGTCTCGCACCACGCCAAGAGTAAATCGACTGGTCATCATCACCAACGACGGTAAAGCGAGCACGGCTGCCCACGAGTAATTTCACGAGCTGATACTGGCTGGTGTTCGTATCTTGGTATTCATCCACCAGCAAATAACGAATTTTTTGCTGCCAGCGCTCCCGAACTTCTTCATTATGATACAGCAGCAATGTTGGTTTGCTGATTAAGTCATCAAAATCCAAGACATTACAGCTTTTTAAATGCAGCTCATAGCGGCGATAGCACTCAGCAAAATGGTGCTCTTTTTCCGTTCTCGCTTGCCCAACCACTTGCTGAGGAGAAATAAGATCGTTTTTCCAATTTGAGATCGCGGAGATCAATTGTTGAAGAAGATCTTTATCTTCTTCAAGCAGGTCAAACGTGAGTTCTTTGAGTAACGCCATTTGGTCTTGGTCATCAAACAAAGAAAAATTGGCTTTGATACCTAACGCTTTATATTCGCGTTTGATAATTTCCAGTCCCAAAGTATGGAATGTAGAAATGATTAACCCTCGGGCTTCTTTTTTACCTAATGTTTGCCCCACACGCTCTTTCATTTCACGCGCGGCTTTATTGGTAAATGTCACCGCCGCAATCTGCCGAGGCTGATAGCCACATTGGCGGATCAAATGCGCAATTTTATTGGTAATAACCCGTGTTTTACCCGAGCCTGCCCCTGCCAAAACAAGGCACGGACCATCTACATATTCGACTGCCTGTTGCTGGCTAGGATTTAATCGCATGGTTTCTCTGCATCACTTAGTTATTCAAAAAGGAATTCGCTACAGATTGTAGCAGAAACCGACCCAACTCTTGAGCAACGATCCTGCCTATTTATAAAAAACAAAAAACCACATCATTCAGCAGAGCGATGTGGTTTTGCTTTGTTCTATTATTACATCAAAATATTTTTCTAAACTATTCGCGTTAGAGGAAGGCGGCAAAGGAGGTTATCCCAAGGAGCATACATTGAGTATGTGACTTGGGTAACCGAGTGCAGCCAACGCGCCTATCACGCGAAGAGTGACGAAAAATCAACTTCCAACTGAAATTTTCTTCATATCCGTCATATACCCGCGTAAAACTTTACCGATCTTCTCGATAGGATGATTACGGATAGCTTCGTTGATATCACGCAATTGCGCGTTATCTGTTCCGTTATCTGCAACTGGTTTTGCTAAATCACCTGCTTGTAACTTGGTCATAAACTCTTTCAGCATTGGAACCGCTGCGAATGAGAACAGATAGTTACCGTACTCTGCAGTATCAGAGATAACGACGTTCATTTCATATAAACGCTTACGTGCGATTGTGTTAGCAATCAGTGGCAACTCATGCAGCGATTCATAGTATGCTGACTCTTCTAAGATACCCGCTTCTAACATGGTATCAAACGCTAACTCAACACCCGCTTTAACCATCGCAACTAACAGAACACCGTGGTCAAAATACTCTTGCTCTGCAATTTTACCTGCAAATTCTGGGTAGTTTTCAAAAGATGATTTGCCGGTCTCTTCACGCCATGTCAGCAAGTTTTTATCATTGTTCGCCCAGTCAGCCATCATTGTTGATGAAAACTCACCAGAAATAATGTCATCCATATGTTTTTGGAACAGTGGCGCTAAGATGGTTTTCAGTTGTTCTGATAATGCATAAGCACGGATTTTCGCTGGGTTAGATAAGCGATCCATCATCAGGGTGATGCCGCCCTGCTTCAGTGCTTCCGTGATTGTTTCCCAACCAAACTGAATTAATTTCCCTGCATAGCCCGGCTCTACGCCATCAGCAACCATTTTGTCATAGCTCAGTAACGCACCTGCTTGCAACATACCACACAGAATAGTTTGCTCGCCCATTAAGTCAGACTTAACTTCAGCAACGAAAGAGGATTCCAAAACACCCGCACGATGGCCTCCAGTCGCTGCAGCCCATGCTTTCGCAATTGCCATCCCCTCACCTTTCGGGTCATTTTCAGGGTGAACAGCAATCAGTGTTGGAACACCGAAACCACGCTTATATTCTTCACGAACTTCGGTACCCGGGCATTTTGGAGCAACCATCACAACAGTGATATCTTTACGAATTTCCTCACCAACTTCAACGATGTTAAAACCGTGAGAATAACCTAACGCGGCGCCTTGTTTCATCATTGGCTGAACCGCACGAACAACCGTAGAGTGTTGTTTGTCTGGCGTTAAGTTAACAACTAAATCTGCTTCAGGGATCAGCTCTTCATAAGTCCCAACTTTGAAACCGTTTTCTGTCGCTTTACGCCATGATGCACGTTTCTCTGCGATCGCTTCTGGGCGCAGCGCATAAGCGATATCTAAACCAGAATCGCGCATGTTCAAACCTTGGTTCAGACCTTGCGCACCACAACCGACGATGACGATTTTTTTACCTTTCAGATAGCCAGCTTCATCCGCAAATTCTTCGCGTTTCATGAAACGACATTTGCCTAATTGCGCTAACTGCTCACGTAAATTCAATGTATTAAAATAATTCGCCATGGTCTTACTCCATTATTCGGTCAGTGTTCTGTTGTGTTCGTATTATCAGGCAACCTCGTTACCTGTTGCTCATTATTGAGCAGTTATGGATTTACTATATGCGATGATTAGCATTGCTTAAATTGATATATTAACAATATAATGTTGCAATATTTGCAACGATAATCAAGTTATCATCAGAGGGCAAAATGGATATTCGTGATCTACAACTGTTTTTACACTTAGCAGAAAGCTGCCACTTTGGTCGAACGTCAAAGGCCATGCATGTCAGCCCATCCACACTATCAAGACAAATTCAGCGTTTAGAAGATCAATTGGGTCATCCTCTGTTCATCCGTGATAACCGTTCGGTAAAACTGACCCAAGCGGGTGAGCATCTCAAGCAATTTGCCCAGCAAACGCTGTTGCAATATCAGCAGTTAAAACATGCTCTCAACCAGCAAAGCCCGTCATTAAGCGGGGAATTACGCCTATTTTGTTCAGTCACCGCCGCTTATAGTCATTTACCTCAAGTA
Organism: Providencia sp. JGM181; assembly: GCF_018257375.1. Lineage (NCBI taxonomy): Bacteria > Pseudomonadati > Pseudomonadota > Gammaproteobacteria > Enterobacterales > Morganellaceae > Providencia > Providencia sp. JGM181. Next base: position 9,557 of record NZ_JAERJY010000075.1, read on the forward strand.
CTTGATAAATTTCGTGCTTTGCATCCACTCGTTGAAATAAAACTCACTACGGGCGATGCCGCAGATGCCGTTGAAAAAGTCGAAACCAAAGAAGCCGATTTAGGCATCGCAGGTAAACCTGAAAAATTGCCCGATAACGTGAGATTCGCAAAAATTGGGGAAATCCCCCTAGTGCTTATTGCCCCATCACTGCCTTGTGCGGTACGGAGTATGGTGACAGAAAAGGAGCCTGATTGGTCTACAGTGCCTTTCATTCTTCCTGAACATGGACCTTCTCGTAAACGTATTGAATTATGGTTTAAACGCCATCGCATCCATAACCCAGTGATTTACGCGACTGTTTCAGGTCATGAAGCTATTGTTTCTATGGTGGCATTGGGCTGCGGTATTGCATTAATACCGAGTGTCGTCGTCGATAATAGCCCCGAGCCTGTTCGTAGCCGTGTATCTCAACTCGATAATATTTCGATGGTCGAACCGTTTGAACTTGGCGTTTGCCTGCTCAGCAAACGCCTGAGTGAACCATTAATTAAAGCATTCTGGGAATTGCTCCCAGAACACTCAATCTAATGTTTTTCTGCTATCTTGAGGCGCTAAAAAGAAACGGAAGGATGGATTCCCTGTTTCATCATGATATTCATATCCTAGTGCATCAAGGTGGCGATCAAAGCGTACTTCTGGCCCCGAAAGCTCAAAGGCCGCCAGCACTCGCCCATAGTCCGTTCCATGACTACGATAATGAAATAGCGTGATATTCCAGTGAGTTCCTAGTGTTTCTAAGAACTTCAATAACGCCCCTGGAGATTCAGGAAACTCAAAACTATACAGCTTTTCATCCAATGGCTTCGATGGGCGCCCACCAATCATATAGCGCACATGCAACTTCGCCATTTCATCATCCGATAAATCAGCGACTTCATAACCATTATTTTGCAGCCCTTGAATAATGTCGTGCCGCTCTTGCTCACCACCATTTAAGCGAACACCCACAAAAATGCAGGCACGCTCTGGGTCAGCATCTGTATAGCGATAATTAAACTCAGTGATTGAGCGGTTACCAAGCAATTGGCAGAATCGCAAAAAACTACCTTTCTGTTCAGGAATAGTCACCGCAAGCAGCGCTTCTCGTTGTTCACCTAATTCGCAACGCTCGGAGACATAACGTAAACCATGGAAGTTCATGTTTGCACCTGACAAAATATGCGCCAGCCTTTCACCTTTAATGTTATGTTGCTGAACATATTTTTTTAGTCCCGCCAACGCTAACGCCCCCGACGGTTCTGCAATCGCTCTCACATCTTCAAAAATATCCTTCAGTGCCGCACAAATAGCATCACTATCTACGGTGATCACATCATCGACATACTGCTGACATAGGCGAAAGGTTTCGTCACCAATGCGTTTCACAGCAACGCCTTCCGCAAATAAACCAACACGAGGGAGATCAACAGGATGACCAGCCTCTAATGCCGCTTTTAGACAGGCTGCATCTTCAGCTTCTACACCGATAATCTTAATCTCAGGCATCAACTGTTTGATTAATACAGCGACACCGGCAATCAATCCACCGCCCCCAACAGGCACGAAAATACGGTCGAGGTGAGCATCCTGCTGAAGGAGTTCTAGTGCAATAGTTGCTTGGCCGGCTATCACTGACGGATGATCAAACGGCGGTACAAAGGTATATCCTTCACGTTTTGCCATTTCAATCGCGTGAGCTTTGGCTTCATCAAAATTTGCGCCGTATAAAATGGCCTCACCACCAAAGCTACGAACAGCATCCACTTTGATATCTGCGGTTGCCACTGGCATAACAATCTTGGCTTTAATGCCGACGCGATTAGCTGATAGCGCAACACCCTGCGCATGGTTTCCCGCTGATGCAGTGACCACGCCTTTGGCTTTCTGCTCTTCAGTCAGCCCTGCAATCATGGCGTAAGCGCCACGCAATTTAAAACTATGAACTGGCTGCCTATCTTCGCGTTTGACTAAAATTGTATTGCCCATACGCGAAGAGAGTTTGCTCATTTCTTGAAGCGGTGTCACTTGTGCCGCTTCATAAACGGGCGCACTAAGCGCCGCTTTCAGGTAATCGGCACCCGACGGTGCCGCTGGTAATGGTTTCGCCGCTGCCACAATTAGCCCCCTAATTTAGACTTATCGCGTACAGCACCTTTATCCGCACTCGTCGCCAAAGAAGCATAAGCACGCAAAGCGAAAGAAACCTCACGCTGACGATTACGCGGAGTATAGGCTTTATCTCCGCGCGCTAATTCTGCTTCGCGACGTTTTACTAACTCACTGTCGTTAACATCTAGGGACATGGTACGCTTTGGAATATTGATATCGATAATATCCCCATCTTGTACCAACGCCAGTAACCCGCCACTTGCCGCTTCAGGAGAGATATGCCCGATTGATAAACCTGAACTTCCTCCTGAGAAACGCCCATCGGTGATCAGTGCACAATCTTTACCTAATCCCATCGATTTCAGATAAGAAGTTGGGTACAACATTTCTTGCATACCTGGTCCGCCTTTAGGACCTTCATAACGGATAACAACAACATCGCCGGCAACAACTTTTCCACCTAAGATAGCCTCTACCGCATCATCTTGGCTTTCAAACACTTTTGCAGGTCCACGGAAAGTTAAGCTACCTTCATCAACCCCTGCCGTTTTCACGATACAGCCATCTTCGGCGATATTGCCAGCAAGTACCGCCAAACCACCATCCAAGCTATAAGCATGCTCAAGATTGCGGATACAACCATTTTCACGGTCAGTATCTAGCGATGGCCAACGGCAATTTTGAGAAAATGCTTGGGTGGTTCGAATACCTGCAGGTCCCGCTGAAAACATAGATCTTACAGATTCATCCTTCGTCAACATAACATCGTACTGAGCTAATGTTTCTGGTAATGAAAGACCTAGAATATTCTTCACATCTTCCTGCAATAAACCTGCACGGCTCAGCTCCCCAAGAATACCAATCACACCACCAGCACGGTGTACATCTTCCATATGATATTTTTGTGTGCTTGGTGCAACTTTACATAAATGAGGGACTTGACGAGATAAGCGGTCAATATCATCCATGGTGAAATCTACTTCTGCTTCTTGTGCAGCTGCCAGTAAATGCAGAACAGTATTTGTAGAGCCTCCCATCGCAATATCTAATGTCATCGCATTTTCAAATGCAGCCTTTGTCGCGATATTACGCGGTAATGCGCTTTCATCATTCTGTTCGTAATAACGTTTAGTCAGCTCAACAATTCGCTTACCTGCATTGATAAATAACGTTTTACGATCAGCGTGAGTCGCAAGTAATGAACCATTTCCTGGCTGAGAAAGACCCAATGCTTCGGTTAAACAGTTCATTGAATTCGCAGTGAACATCCCTGAGCATGACCCACATGTTGGACATGCTGAACGTTCAATTTTTTCACTATCTTCATCACTGACATTTGGATTCGCGCCTTGGATCATCGCATCCACAAGGTCAAGTTTGATGATTTGATCTGAAAGCTTGGTTTTTCCTGCTTCCATTGGTCCACCGGAAACAAAAATCACGGGAATATTCAGGCGCAAGGATGCCATTAACATACCTGGGGTGATTTTGTCACAGTTGGAAATACATACCATGGCATCTGCGCAGTGCGCATTCACCATATATTCTACCGAGTCTGCTATCAGCTCACGGGAAGGTAAGGAATACAGCATACCGCCATGTCCCATTGCAATCCCATCATCCACTGCAATAGTGTTAAACTCTTTCGCGACGCCGCCCGCTTGTTCGATTTGTTCTGCGACGAGCTTGCCTAAATCACGTAAGTGCACATGACCTGGAACAAACTGAGTAAATGAGTTTACAACGGCAATAATTGGCTTTCCAAAATCATCATCGGTCATACCTGTCGCGCGCCATAATGCTCGCGCTCCTGCCATATTACGGCCATGAGTGGTTGTTGCTGAACGGTACTTAGGCATATCTTAACTCCCGAGTTTTAAAACAGGCGGGGAACGACCGCCTGTAATTTTTAATATTTAATTATTGAGGGTTTACTGGATCTAACCAGCCCCATTTGTCTTCTGTTGTACCGTTAAATAAGCCAAAGAATGCTTGCTGAATTTTCTTCGTCACAGGGCCACAACGACCGATACCAACTTGGATACCATCAACACTGCGAACTGGCGTGATTTCAGCTGCGGTTCCTGTCATAAAGACTTCATCCGCTAAGTACAGAGATTCACGAGACAACGTTTGTTCACGCACTTCAATTCCCATATCTTTCGCTAATGTCAAAATGGCATCACGGGTGATCCCTGGTAACGCCGATGACGTAAATGGCGGGGTATACAAAATGCCATCTTTTACTTCAAAGATATTCTCGCCTGCACCTTCAGAAAGATAACCATGAACATCCAGAGCGATACCTTCTTGGTAGCCATGGCGGCGCGCTTCGCTACCAACCAGTAATGAAGACAGGTAGTTACCACCTGCTTTTGCACCAGTAGGGATAGTATTCGGTGCAACACGATTCCATGAAGAGACCATTGCATCAATTCCTTGATCTAATGCCTCTTCACCTAAATATGCTCCCCATGGGAATGCGGCTAAAATAACATCTGTACTGTAACCATCTGGTGGGTTCACCCCCATGCCCACATCACCAATGAAAACTAATGGACGAATATAGGCGCTGACTAAGTTATTTTTACGCAGAGTTGCACGACAAGCTTCCATTAACTCATCAACGCTGTAGCTGACAGGCATACGGTAAATTTTCGCAGAATCATGTAAACGCTGCATGTGTTCACGATGACGGAAAACCACAGGTCCCTTGTGTGAATCATAGCAACGGACGCCTTCAAATACGGAAGTTCCGTAATGCAGAGCGTGAGACATTACATGAACTTTAGCATCTGCCCATGGCGTCATTTCACCGTTAAACCAAATAAAGTCAGCTTTCTTAGTCATTTTATCTATTCCTTACATTGCACTTTGTGTGCGTAATAGTCGCGATTCTTGTTGTTTTATTTCAACTTCAGTGATGTCAGCCAACTTCGTTAACTGTGCACATAACTGTGCCAACGGTCTCTGGCTGCTGACAGTTAGTTCGATACTTACATTATCACTATCTGATAATTGATCCACATTCATAGAACTAATCCGAAATCCACGATGGCGAGTTACTCGCAAAATACGCTCTAAAACCTCGGGGCGGAAACGGGCTAATATCGAGAGTTGATGTTGCATCATAACGGTTTCTCCATCATTTTTTCGTTACTAGCCCCTGGTGGAACCAATGGCCAGACATTTTCTAATTCATTAATTGATACCTGTAATAAAAACGCGCCCTCACTTGTCAGTAGCTCATCGAGTGCTGCGTCCACTTCTGATTTACATCTAATACGGCGACCTTGAATGCCAAAAGCGCTCGCTAATGCAACAAAGTCTGGGTTGTCAGTCAAAATGGTTTCACTATAGCGTTGCTCGAAAAACAGCTCTTGCCATTGACGAACCATTCCTAATCGTTGGTTATCTAACAATAAAATCTTAACGGGTAATTGCTTACGTTTGATAGTTCCCAGTTCTTGCACGTTCATCATGAAAGAGCCATCGCCAGAGACACAAACAACGGTATCTTCAGGGCGAGCGACTTGAGCACCCACCGCTGCTGGGATCCCAAAACCCATCGTTCCTAATCCGCTTGACGTTAAAAAATTCTCTGGCCCATCAACAACAATATGTTGAGCAGACCACATTTGGTGCTGACCAACGTCTGTTGTAACAACAGTATTGGGTTTCATTTTGTCTGACAGCTGTTTCAGCAATAATGGGGCGTAGATTGGTTCGCCGGGGTGGTCATAGCGCCAGCCAAACTCGTGCTTGAGTTGTTGAACCTCTTCCTGCCAACTTGTGATATTTTTTGTCACCATCAATTGAGGTAATAACACTTTCGCATCACCCAATAGGGCAACATGGGTTTGACGTAATTTATCCAACTCAACGTGATCAATGTCGATATGAATAACTTTCGCATTAGGAGCAAAAGTGTTTAATTTACCTGTAACTCTATCGTCAAAACGCGCACCAACCGCGATGAGTAAATCACAACGTTGCACTGAAATATTGGCAGCTTTTGTACCGTGCATCCCCAACATGCCTAGATAGTTTTTATCTGCTGGATGTACTGCACCTAAACCTTTCAAGGTGACAACTGACGGAATCTTTGTGTGTTCTATAAAGGCTCTTAATTCAGTTACAGCCCCTGACATCCCGACTCCACCACCAATGTATAACATCGGTTTTTCTGACTGTTCCAACAGCGTTCTTGCTTGTTGGATTGTATCCTCAGAAGTCGAGTCTTGTTGCTCTACAGGCATTAAATAGGGCGATAAATCTGCACGTTGCAGCTGAATATCTTTCGGAATATCAATCAGTACTGGTCCGGGACGCCCACTATTTGCGATTGCGAAAGCTTCAGCAAGAATACGAGGTAAGTCCTCTATGGATTCCACCAAAAAACTATGTTTTGTACAGGCCAAAGATAATCCTAAAACATCAATTTCCTGAAAGGCATCTGTACCAATAAACTCTGAAGCTACCTGCCCGGTGATAGCAACAACAGGGACTGAGTCAAGCAATGCATCAGCCAATCCTGTAATCACGTTTGTTGCTCCAGGACCTGAAGTCGCAATACAAACACCTGTTTTTCCTGTCGAACGAGCATAGCCGATGGCAGCGATAACTGCGCCTTGCTCATGGCGACACAGCAAATGCTCCACACCACCATCATACAACGCGTCATAAACAGGCATGATAGCGCCACCTGGATATCCAAAAACAGTATCAACGCCTTGTGTCCTTAATGCTTGAACTAACCACTGTGCTCCGTTCATGTTTATCACCTATCTGCCTTTTTATTTACTTGTATTTATTATGTTTTTATTATCTTTGTTGGTTTGCATAAATTTTATGTCAAAAAAAACCCCGCGCCTTTCGGTGCGGGGTTCTCGTAAGATTTAGCTATTATTTCAGCTTTCGTCGTCCAAGTGCAGCCCCGCACGGTGGGATAATAATCACCACCACGCTAATAATTAGGCTAATCACTTGGATGAATTTGTTCATGTGTTTAATCTTTTCAACTTTAATCGTTATCTTTATTAAAG
>NZ_JAERJY010000076.1:0-16104 GCF_018257375.1 Providencia sp. JGM181
ATATTTAATATACCAGCCTTCTCTTTTTATTATATGTACATCTATTTCATTAGCTTGGTGATGTGAACTTTTTGAATAATCATTTCCTGTACTACGATGAATGATTTCTATAACCGTCTCTACGTCAATTTCACCCGTTTGCAACTTATTTTTATCGATATAATTATTACGTACTTCGTGTTGATAACAACCATGGACTAGCGCTGTTAAAATATCCTTTTTGACTTGCTTGAATCCCATAGAACACCCTTAATTTACGAAAAATTTCGTAAATGTCAAATGTTAGATATTTCGCTCAAATTGCATTTTATTTTTATATAATCAAATTGTTACATGCACATAAAATTAATTTCATAATAATTTTATGGCTAACTAATCTCCAAAAAATTAAAGCCCTTAAAATTAAGGGCTTTAATCGATGATTTTGATTTTCTAATTTAAAAATTAGAACGGGATATCGTCATCAAAATCCATTGGTGGTTCATTGGTTTGTGGCGCTGGTGAACGCGCTGGTGCTGCTCCGCCGCCACTGAATTGTTGTGCTGCTTGCGGCTGTTGTGGTTGACCCCAACCGCCCTGTCCGCCGCTTTGACCTTGTGATGGGGCATCGCCGCCACGACCACCAAGCATCTGCATTGAACCACCGATATTCACCACAACTTCGGTAGTGTAGCGATCTTGACCGCTTTGGTCTTGCCATTTACGGGTTTGCAGTGAACCTTCGATATAAACTTGTGAACCTTTTTTCAGGTATTCACCGGCAACTTCGGCCAATTTACCGAAAATTACAACACGGTGCCATTCGGTTTTTTCACGCATTTCACCAGTTTGCTTGTCACGCCAACTTTCAGAAGTTGCCAGAGTCAGGTTAGCGACAGCTCCGCCGTTAGGCATATAACGGATTTCTGGATCTTGTCCTAAGTTACCGATAAGAATTACTTTATTTACGCCTCTGGTGGCCATTTATTACTCCTGATGCATTGAATTTTTAATCTCTGGACTGACCGTGAAGTTTACCACGACCTATCTGTATTGCACCATAAATTGAGATTGCTTGATAAGAAGTTGCGAAGCGCTTTCCAAATTTAAGTGAAATCTGCATTACTGATTTTTAGTATAGACGTTAATTATTGGCGCCACAGATAAGTTGCCATCAGCCCCCTATGGAATGAAATATAAAGAGCACATATACTGTATATCCATTCAGCAAATTTTGTGCAATACTAAATCGTTTATTAATACTGGCTCGTTAATTAAGACTACCAAGTTCATTTTTGTTCACTATCAATTCATTCGGGAAGTGGTAAATGGAGAATATCGAAGTCCGCGGCGCACGCACGCATAACCTAAAAAATATCAATCTCATCATCCCCCGAGACAAGCTGATAGTTATTACAGGGCTATCTGGTTCAGGGAAATCCTCCCTCGCCTTTGATACCCTCTATGCTGAAGGTCAGCGTCGTTATGTTGAGTCGCTATCCGCGTATGCTCGTCAATTCCTTTCTTTAATGGAAAAGCCGGATGTTGACCATATCGAAGGGCTGTCGCCTGCTATCTCCATTGAACAGAAATCCACTTCTCATAACCCACGTTCAACGGTTGGGACCATCACCGAGATCCATGACTACCTGCGTCTATTGTTTGCCCGTGTAGGTGAGCCACGCTGCCCTGATCATGATATTCCGCTTGCGGCACAAACCGTTAGCCAGATGGTGGATAACGTCCTCGCACAGCCGACCGATCGCCGTATGATGCTGTTGGCTCCGGTCGTAAAAGAACGTAAAGGTGAGCACGTTAAGTTACTCGATAACTTAGCGAGCCAAGGGTATATTCGCGCCCGTATTGATGGTGAAGTTTGTGATTTATCCGATCCACCAAAACTCGAGTTACAGAAAAAACATACCATTGAAGTCGTGGTTGACCGTTTCAAAGTACGCGACGATATCGCCCAGCGCCTTGCCGAATCCTTTGAAACCGCATTAGAGCTCTCTGGCGGTACTGCTGTTGTCGCCGATATGGATGACCCGAAAGCTGAAGAGCTCGTGTTTTCCGCTAACTTTGCGTGCTCCGTCTGTGGCTATAGCATGATGGAGTTAGAACCGCGCCTGTTCTCATTCAACAACCCTGCAGGGGCTTGCCCAAGCTGCGACGGCTTAGGGGTTCAGCAGTTTTTTGACCCTGAGCGCGTGATTCAAAATACCGAAATTTCCCTCGCTGGCGGCGCTATTCGCGGCTGGGATCGCCGTAATTTCTATTATTTTCAGATGTTAATGTCATTGGGCGAACACTATAAATTCGATGTTGAAGCCCCTTATGACTCGCTCAGCCCTGCCATTCAAAAAGTGATTTTATACGGCTCAGGCAAAGAAACTATTGAATTCAAATACCGTAATGATCGCGGCGATATCACTGTACGCCACCACCCATTTGAGGGTGTGCTTAACAATATGGAACGCCGCTATAAAGAGACGGAATCCACTGCGGTGCGCGAAGAGTTAGCAAAATACATTAGTAACCGCCCTTGTGTGACTTGCTCCGGAACACGCTTGCGCAAAGAAGCTCGCTTTGTATTTGTGGAAAATACCACCCTGCCTGAAATTGCAGATTACAGCATCGGTCATGCGATGGAGTTTTTCCAAAACTTAAAACTCAGTGGGCAACGCGCCAAGATTGCCGAAAAAATCCTGAAAGAGATCAGCGACCGTCTGAAGTTCTTAGTGAATGTGGGGCTCAATTACTTAAGCCTTTCACGCTCCGCAGAAACATTATCTGGTGGTGAGGCTCAGCGGATCCGTCTAGCTAGCCAAATCGGTGCTGGTCTGGTCGGTGTGATGTATGTGCTGGATGAACCGTCTATCGGGCTCCACCAGCGTGATAATGACCGATTGCTGGAAACCCTGATTCACCTACGTAACTTAGGGAACACCGTGATTGTGGTTGAGCACGATGAAGATGCGATCCGCGCGGCTGACCATGTGATTGATATTGGTCCAGGTGCCGGTGTTCACGGTGGGCAAATTGTGGCGCAAGGCACATTGGAAGATATTGTTGCTAACCCAGAATCCTTAACGGGCAAATTCTTAAGTGGTGAGCGCAAGATTGATATCCCGCAAACACGTGTTCCATTTAATAAAGACAAAGTCCTGACAGTCTCCGGCGCAACAGGCAACAACCTGAAGAATGTCACCCTGAATATTCCTGTTGGCTTATTTACATGTATTACAGGGGTTTCTGGTTCCGGTAAATCCACGCTCATCAACGATACGCTATTCCCAATTGCTCAGCGCCAGTTAAATGGGGCAACGGTGATTAACCCTGCGCCGTATACCAATGTCGAAGGTTTAGAGCATTTCGATAAAGTGATCGATATCGACCAAAGCCCTATTGGACGTACACCGCGTTCAAACCCAGCAACTTATACGGGCATATTTACGCCAATTCGTGAGCTGTTCGCAGGTGTACCAGAGTCACGGACTCGCGGCTATAACCCAGGGCGTTTCAGCTTTAACGTGAAAGGCGGACGTTGTGAAGCTTGCCAAGGGGATGGGGTAATTAAAGTCGAAATGCACTTCTTACCTGATGTCTATGTGCCGTGTGACCAATGTAAAGGCAAGCGCTATAACCGCGAAACCTTAGAGATCAAATACAAAGGCAAAAGCATCCATGAAGTGTTGGATATGACTATCGAAGAGTCCCGCGAATTCTTTGATGCCGTGCCTGCACTAGCGCGTAAGCTGCAAACGCTGATGGATGTGGGTCTCTCCTACATTCGCTTAGGTCAATCTGCGACGACCTTATCCGGCGGTGAAGCACAGCGCGTAAAATTAGCTCGCGAGTTGTCTAAACGCGGCACCGGACAGACCATCTATATTTTGGATGAGCCAACCACCGGATTGCACTTTGCCGATATCCAGCAACTGCTTGTTGTCTTGCACCAATTGCGTGATCAAGGCAATACCATCGTCGTCATCGAGCATAACTTGGATGTGATCAAAACGGCAGACTGGATTGTCGACCTAGGCCCAGAAGGTGGTAGCGGTGGCGGTGAGATTTTAATTTCAGGTACCCCTGAGCAGGTCGCTGAATGTGAAAAATCCCATACTGCGCGTTTCTTGAAGCCTATCTTAGCGCGTGGCTACTGAGTTAACTGAAGTAAAAATAGTTAACAGAAACCGCCAATCAAAATAGAAAAAGGGGAACTCAGTTCCCCTTTTTAATGCTTATATAACCGTTCGTTACTAACGATTACTGACTAACTGCCGCGAACGCTTCCACGATACGCTTCACGTTATGACGGTTTACACCTGCCATACACACACGACCAGTTCCAACTAAATAAACCGCAAACTCATCTTTCAGACGGTCAACTTGTTGTTGAGAAAAACCCGTGTAGCTGAACATACCGCGCTGTTTTAACAGGTGGTCGAAGTTTTTATTTGGCAGCGCTTTTTTCAGCTCATCCACCAAAACAGTGCGCATATCTAAAATACGCAAACGCATCTCTTCCACTTCGTCCAGCCATTTCGCTTTTTGTTGGCTATCAGTCAGTACTGCCGCAACAATTTTTGCGCCGTTAGATGGTGGGCTTGAATACAGACGACGAACGCCCGCCTTCAATTGACCCAACACGCGGTCGCGCTCATCTTTATCTTTACAGATAACGGATAAACCACCCGCACGTTCACCGTAGATACCAAAGATTTTCGAGAATGAATTGCTGACGAATACTGGCAGGCCCGCTTTCACCATCGTGCGAATTGCATAAGCATCTTCATCGATACCTTCCGCAAAACCTTGATACGCGATATCTAAGAATGGGATCAATTTGTGTTCAAGTGCCACTTTCGTCACTTCATCCCACTGGGCTGGCGTTAAATCCGAGCCGGTTGGGTTATGGCAGCAAGGGTGCATTAAGATGATGCTGTTTTCTGGTAACTTTTTGAAGGTTTCCAGCATTTCATCAAATTTAACCCCTTTGGTTTTTTCATCGAAGTAAGGGTAGTAATGCACTTTTGTGCCAGCGCCAGAGAAGATAGAGGCGTGGTTTTCCCATGTTGGGTTACTGCACCAGACTTCTGAATTCGGGAAATAATGGTGTAAAAAATCAGCCCCAATTTTCAGTGCGCCAGAACCACCGATGGTTTGTACGGTAGCAATACGCTCTTGAGCGATTAGCGGGCAATCTTCACCGAACACCAATTTTTGTAATTCAGTACGGTAATCTTTCAAACCTTCCATTGGCAGATAAAGCGATGCACTTGCCGGAAGTTTTCTCAGTGCAGCTTTCGCTGTGCCGACGGTTTCCAGCTCAGGGGTTTTCCCCTCTGCATCATAATAAAGACCAATACTCAGGTTAATTTTGCCTTCACGAGTATCTTTATTAAATTCATCCATCAGCGATAAAATTGGGTCGCCCGGATAAGCATCAACATGTTGGTACACAGGATATCTCCTACTTGTAGGTTTTCTTTATTACTTTTGTCTTGTGAAAATAACCCTTTAAAACCTATTCGTCTACATATTCCATTGCGACTCGTGAGGTCAATTTCGTCAAAAGCTCATAGTTAATGATGCCTGTTTGTGCGGCAATTTCTTCCACTGGCAGAGCATTTCCCCATAGAATGACGTCATCCCCCACTTTATCGGTGGCATCTGGCCCTAAATCCACGACGGTCATATCCATGGAAATTCGTCCAATAATCGGCACTTTTCGTCCATTTACTAGAACGGGTGTTCCTGATGGTACGTTACGCGGATAACCATCTCCATAACCAATCGCTACCACCCCAAGGCGGGTATTGCGTTCACTGCACCAGGTTTCGCCGTAGCCAACACACTGCCCTGCCGAATGCTCTCTCACCGCAATCAGGCTAGATTTTAAGGTCATGACGGGTAATAAACCGAAGCTTGCGGCGCTTTTGCCTTCTTGTGGTGAAGCGCCATACATCATAATACCGGGGCGAACCCAGTCATAATGAGCTTCTGGCCATAAAAGGATCCCTGCGGATGCCGCGATGGATTTTTCACCCGGTTTATCAGAGACAAACTGTTGGAAGCATTCGATTTGTTTTTTGGTGGTTGGGAGCTCAGGCGCATCGGCCTGACAGAAGTGGCTGACAATGTTGATAGGTAAATCGACGTTGCTACAGTTTTGAAGACGTTGGTAAAAACTTTCCGCATGCTGAGGAAGTACGCCAAGGCGATGCATGCCTGTATCGAGTTTCATCCATACTTTGATTTTTTTGGCAAGCTGGGCATTTTCCAGCATTTCCAGTTGTTCAATGCAGTGGATCACCGTATCGATGTTGTATTCCACCATCAACTGCAAATCGGATTTTTCGAAGAAACCTTCTAATAAAACAATCGGTTTTGTCACGCCTTGATGTCGAAGCAGCAGGGCTTCATTTAAACGCGCCACCCCAAAACCATCGACAATTCCTTGAATTTCGGTGCCAACTCCAATTAATCCATGACCATAAGCGTTTGCTTTAACAACTGCAATCAGACGGCTATTCGGCGCCAATTCTCTCACGCGTTGCAGGTTGTGTCGCAGAGCGCGGCGGTTTATTAATGCGGTTGCCGCTTTCATTTCTTCCTCTTAATTATTCATTTTAAAATGTATCAACCAACTACCTAAACTTAAATTAACCGAAATATTCTTTAATCTTTAATTATCAATAAGCTCTAAATAGTTTGAACTGTAGCAAGGCGGTAAACGAAGCCATCCCTAGGAGCATACACAAGTATGTGACTAGGGTGGCTGAGAGCGACCAACACAGCTACAGCTCAAAATATGACGAGATTAGGTTATTCGTCATCGTAGGCTGGCCCAGCATAATTATCAAACCTCGACCACTGCCCATTAAACGTCAGCCTCACCGTCCCTATCGGACCATTACGTTGTTTACCTAAAATAATTTCTGCGACCCCTTTAAGGTCGCTGTTATCGTGATAGACCTCGTCACGATAGATAAACATGATTAAGTCGGCATCTTGCTCGATGGAGCCTGATTCACGTAAGTCGGAGTTTACTGGGCGTTTATCTGCTCGTTGCTCCAAGCTACGGTTTAGCTGGGAAAGCGCCACCACTGGCACGTTTAATTCTTTCGCTAACGCCTTGAGAGAACGAGAAATTTCGGCGATTTCCAATGTACGGTTATCGGACAACGCTGGCACGCGCATTAACTGAAGGTAGTCGATCATAATCAGGCTTAGCCCACCGTGTTCGCGATAAATTCGGCGAGCACGAGAGCGGACTTCCGTTGGTGTTAACCCCGATGAGTCATCAATGTACATATTGCGTTTTTCCATCAATATGCCCATGGTGCTCGAAATTCGCGCCCAATCCTCATCATCAAGCTGCCCCGTACGAATACGAGTTTGGTCTACGCGAGACAGTGATGCGAGCATACGCATCATGATCTGGTTGCCGGGCATCTCCAAACTGAAGATAAGTACTGGTTTTTCTTCAGTCATCGCCGCATTTTCACACAAGTTCATCGCAAAGGTGGTTTTACCCATGGATGGACGCGCAGCAACAATAATTAAATCTGAGCCTTGTAACCCTGCGGTTTTCTTATCTAAATCTTGATAGCCTGTGGAAACTCCGGTGACACCATCATGAGGCTGCTGATAAAGCTGTTCGATTTTCTCAACGGTTTCCGACAAAATCGCTTCAATCCCTTTCGGGCCTTCATCTTTATTCGCGCGCGATTCTGCGATTTGGAAAACTTTGGTTTCTGCGAAATCGAGTAAATCTTCACTACTGCGACCTTGTGGGTCATACCCAGCATCAGCAATATCATTGGCGACGGAGATCATATCTCGTACAATAGCACGTTCGCGGACGATGTCCGCATAAGCATTGATGTTCGCCGCACTTGGGGTATTTTTCGATAATTCGGCTAAGTAAGCAAAGCCCCCAACGCTGTCCAATTCCCCTTGTTGTTCAAGGGATTCTGACAGGGTGATCAAGTCGATGGGCTTGCCCTGCTCAAGCAGGATCTGCATTTGGGCAAAGATAGTGCGGTGAGGACGACTAAAAAAGTCCGCTGACGTGACACGCTCGGAGACCGTGTCCCAACGTTCGTTGTCTAACATCAGTCCCCCCAATACAGACTGTTCCGCTTCGATAGAGTGCGGCGGAAGTTTTAAGCCTTCCATTTGCTGATCGCGCGGTGGGTTTGTCTTGTAATCTGAGGAGGGTTTTTTAGCCATACTTGAAATATCCACGTCTATAATTAACCAACAGTTAGTATACGCCAATCTTAGGTGTCATGTGGCGTCTTTATTGTTATCTGTACAAGATATTATTGCAGGCACAATCTTAACGCAGCGCACAAACCGATAATTCTTCTCATTAAAGCATCGCGTTATGATGGGGCAATTGATACTGTTAATAAAAACAAACTCACTCATTGGAGATGATCATGGCAAAACGTATTGAATTTTCGCAACATGGTGGTCCTGAAGTCCTCAATTTTGTCGACTATTCCCCGAATGGGCCGGCTGAAAACGAAATCCAAATCGAAAACCGTGCAATTGGTATTAACTTTATTGATACCTATGTACGCAGTGGACTGTATCCAGTTGCAAGTTTGCCATGTGGACTTGGCACAGAAGCGGCGGGTGTAGTGGTTAAAACTGGCTCCCAAGTCACCGGTTTCAAACCGGGTGATCGCGTGGTTTACGCACAAGGTCCGCTAGGGGCATACAGTGAAGTTCATAATGTGCCTGTCAATGCCGTGGCACACTTACCCGATGACATCACCTTCGAACAAGCGGCCGCCTGTTCGCTTAAGGGGATGACAGTTTACTATCTACTCAATCAAACCTATCAAGTTCAAAAAGATGAAGTTTTCTTATTCCACGCTGCGGCGGGTGGTGTTGGTCTAATTGCTTGCCAATGGGCAAAAGCGTTAGGCGCGAAAATGATTGGTACTGTTGGCTCCGAAGAGAAAGCGCAGCGTGCGAAAGCCGCAGGGGCATGGGAAGTCATCAATTACCAAACTGAAAATATTGCTGAGCGAGTGAAAGAAATCACTCACGGTGAAAAAGTGAATGTGGTGTATGACTCCGTAGGTCAAGCGACCTGGCTAGCTTCTTTAGATTCACTGAAACGTCGCGGTTTGATGGTAAGCTTTGGTAATGCTTCTGGCGCCGTAACTGGGGTTAATTTAGGGATCTTAAATCAAAAAGGCTCCCTGTATGTGACCCGCCCATCATTAGGTGGCTATGTCACTAACAGAGAAGAGTTAGACCAAGCCAGCAAAGCCCTGTTTGATATGATTTTAAGTGGCAAAGTGAATGTTGATGTGCCGGCATCTCAAATTTTTGCGCTGAAAGATGCCCAAAAAGCCCACCAAACACTGGAACAACGTAAGACTCAAGGCTCAAGCTTGCTCATTCCTTAATTCCTAAAAAAAAGCGCCAGCTATTAATAACTGGCGCTTTTTAACTTCTAACAACGGTAATTTTTACTCACTTCCGTTGCACTAAATAATTACTTCAGTTGCACGAATTAATAGTGCCCTTTGCGTGCTTGCTGCTCTTTGTAGATCTGCTGGTTCTCTTTGATGGTGTTTAGCACCGTTCCTTCATAGGGATCTTGCTTTGGGGGTTCTCGCATCTGCCCACCTGACCCCGAACATCCAGCAACTAACAGCAGCAAAGAGGTTGCTATTAATATTTTCATCTGCTTCTTCCTCATTCATTAATGAGTTTTATCATAGCATGCAGATAATCCTATTCAGCCCGCATCAGCCAAAATCACAATTTTATTTAAGTAATATTTACTCGCCGCGAGTTACAAACGCGAGCGCTTGTTCAACCACTGATAAGTCAGCACCTTGTTTATGGGCATTTTCGCTTAAGTGGCGACGCCATTGACGAGCTCCCGGAATTCCTTGGAAAATCCCTAACATATGGCGAGTCATATGCCCTAAATAAGCCCCGTTAGATAGCTCTTTTTCGATGTATGGATACATACTACGGACAGCGGCAACGCTATCGATAATGGGCATTGTTTCATCAAACAATTGATTATCTACTGCGGTCAAAATTGACGGATTTTGATACGCTTCACGACCCACCATCACGCCATCTAAATGTTTTAGATGTTCTTTAGCTTCTTCGAGGGTTTTAACCCCGCCATTGAGAGCCATAGTCAAGTGAGGGAAATCGCGTTTTAATTGGTATACGCGTGGGTAATCCAGAGGGGGAATTTCACGGTTTTCTTTTGGACTTAATCCTGATAACCACGCCTTGCGAGCATGGATAATAAACATGTCGCAGTCCCCTTTTGTGGAGACGGTATCAATGAATTCGCATAAAAATTCGTAGCTATCTTGCTCATCAATCCCAATGCGCGTTTTCACCGTTACAGGGATAGATACCACGTCACGCATCGCTTTGACACAATCTGCGACCAGCTGAGCATCCGCCATTAAACATGCACCAAAACGCCCGTTCTGTACGCGGTCTGATGGGCAACCAACGTTCAGGTTGATTTCATCGTAGCCACGCTCTTGCGCTAATTTTGCGCATTGCGCTAAAGCCGCAGGGTCACTACCGCCCAATTGCAAGGAAACTGGGTGTTCTTCTTCGCTATAAGCAAGATAATTGCCTTTGCCATAAATGATCGCGCCCGTCGTCACCATTTCGGTGTACAGCAACGTATTTTTCGTTAATAAGCGATGGAAATAACGGCAATGGCGGTCGGTCCAATCGAGCATAGGCGCAACCGAGAAGCGGTTAAGGTTTTTGTAACCACCTGTTGTTGATGGTGTATTTTGTTCTATCGTTTGATTTTGTTGCATGTTGGTCTTTTGGCGTTGATATCTAATTTAAGGCTTATGCTGTTGTGAAATAGCAAAAGAAAGCCGCATTTTAACAGCTGACTTTCTTTTGTCATAATAAACTATTGCCATAATAAACTGGGCAGGTCGTTTTCGAGGAGTTGGTAGCGCCCTTATTATCTATGATAAAAAAGGCGCTTCTGGCTTAGATTTTTTGAAGGGAAACTTGGCCGAACGTCATAAAAATCAGTGTACTACCTGCAACGCCGCGATAAACACCTTGTTGCTCATTTAACTCACAAGCCAATGCCGCCAACTGCCATGCATCATACTCTTCGATATCGCTCACACGGGAGGTCAGCAAACTATTATCTTGGCGCTCACCGTAAGCTTTAACCGCAATCGCATCTCGCATTAATGACTCATCAATGGAGCTATTTGCCCAGCCCCACATCCAGCTCCCCACATTTTGGTCATAAGTCCCAATGATTTGCACGGGTGCCGTCACCATTATATTGTCCGGTGCATGGAAAATAATGGTGCCTTCATCTTGATCCACCGACCAACTGGCTTCATCCAATTTCCAATTATCGCAATGGAACTGATTTTTCAATTCCAGAGAGTTCATGCTGCGTTCAATTAATGCCTCATAAGGCATCTGTTCTAATTCACTCTTCATGTTAAATACGATTCCATTAACCAATATTTTTCAGTGCGTCGATAACCATCTGCCAAAACTTGTCACGGTCTAATTTCACGGCAACCTGGGTATGGCAATCCGCAGGAGCGGGATGTCGAAAATCTGCCACCGTCATGCCAAGAGTCAGCGTTCCCGTTAATTCAATGTCCACAGGAACTTTTTGGGTGGTCATTACTGATGGGTCTATCACATAGGCAACAGCGCAAGGATCATGCACTGGCGGCGCATCAAAACCCTGAGCTTGTTTGTACATTTTTCCGAAGAAATCCAGCAATTCGACAACAAACTGCGAGCATTTCGTGTCTATTTCGGCAATTTTCGCCACGACTTCTGGCGTTGCCAGTGCTTGGTGAGTGAGATCCAGACCAACCATCGTTAGCGGCCATTTTTCATTGAAAACAATATGGGCGGCTTCTGGATCTATTTTGATATTAAATTCTGCGACTGGACTCCAATTTCCCACATGGTAGCCACCGCCCATCAACACCACTTCTTTTACACGTTCCACAATCCGAGGTTCTAGCCTTGCCGCTAACGCGATATTGGTCAGCGCCCCCGTAGGCACTAAGGTAATGGTTTTTGGTGGGTGGGACATGATGGTATCGATGATCAAATTTACCCCATGGCGCTCATCCAACGCTAACGTTGGGGTTGGGAGCTCAGGACCATCCAATCCAGAATCCCCATGAATATCAGGCGCTACTTCCACTTCACGCACTAATGGGCGCGCTGAACCCGCAGCAAAAGGAATGCCGCGAATATTCGCCATTTCAGCAATCGCACGGGCATTACGGGTGACTTTTTCGAGAGTTTGGTTGCCTGCAACCGTGGTGACGGCGAGTAAATCGATGTTTGGATTGCCGTAAGCCAGTAGCATAGCGATGGCATCGTCATGCCCTGGGTCACAGTCTAAAATAATCTTTTTCGTCATAGGGTTGCCTTATCGTCAATCGGGATCCACATTTCGCGGATCCCAATTTAGCTATCTCATGCGGCAAAATCTATGCTCGATGTCTGAATACGAAGAAATTTATTTCAAAACATGCGCATACACGCGCTTTGGTCCATTCTCATTTTTCGAAATATAGACCCCTTGCAGCTCAGGTGCAAAACCAGGTAAGGCATTAATCCCCGCTTCCAGCGCTTTAAAATACTGAAGAACAGGCCCTGACCAGACTTCCCCCGGTACCACACACAGCACGCCCGGCGGATAAGGTAACGCCCCTTCTGCGGCAATTCGCCCCTCTAACTCATCCAGTGGCAGTAATTCCACATTGCCGCGAATAAACTCCAGATGTGCCTGTTGTGGATTCATTTTCACTACAGGGAAATGCGCCTTGCGGAACATCTCTTTTTGTAGCTGTTTAATATTAAAATCCACGCTTAATTGATGCATTTCTTGGCACAATCGACGCAGAGTATACCCTTGATACTGTTCCTGATAACGCTGATACACGGATGGTAAAACGTCTTCAAATAATGCGTCTTCATCCAGAAGCTGCTCGAAACGTACTAAGTGAGAAACCAGCAATTCCAGCTTTTCACGTGATTCCGCTGGTGTTAGCAGGAATAAAATCGAGTTTAAATCGCATTTTTCAGGGATCACCCCATGTTCACGCAGGAAATGTGCCAAAATCGTCGCAGGAACCCCGAAAGACTCATACTCGCCGCTTTCTACATCAATCCCCGGCGTCGTCAGCATCAGCTTGCATGGGTCAACGAAATATTGGTCTTGCGCGTAACCCTCAAACGCATGCCAACGCTCTTTCGGAATGAAATTAAAGAAACGCTGCTCCGATGCAATTTGTTCTGTTGGGTATTCATGCCACGGCTTTCCATCCACTCGCTCAGGCACAAACGGTCTAAAGTGACTGCAGTGTTGAATAATGGATTTTCTAACCTCAATCCCTTGTCGCACACACTCCATCCACATCATTTCCCCCGCTTCCCCTTGGTGCATGCGCGCATTCACATCTAATGAAGCAAACAGTGGGTAAAACGGGCTGGTAGAGGCGTGCATCATAAACGCGTTATTCAGTTTCTTATGGGAAACAAAGCGCTCTTGACCTTTGATATGGTTATCTTTTTTATGGATCTGCGAAGCCTGTGAAAAACCCGCCAACTGCTTATGAACAGATTGCGTCACCATAATACCGGGGTCATTCTCGTTCAGTTCCAGCAGCAACGGCGAGCATTGGCGCATCATCGGGATAAATTGTTCGTAACCCACCCACGCGGAATCAAACAGAATGTATTCGCAAAGGTGCCCAATCTTATCCACCACTTGCCTCGCGTTGTAGACTGTTCCGTCATAAGTCCCTAGCTGGATCACGGCAAGGCGGAACGGTTTTTCTGCCTGTGTTTTTTCCGGCATCACTTCGCTCACCGCGTTTCTTAAGTATTCTTCGGTAAAACAGTGGGCATCAATTCCACCAATAAACCCAAATGGATTACGCGCTGTTTCCAAATAAACGGGTGTTGCCCCTGCTTGGATCAGGGCGCCATGATGGTTAGATTTATGGTTATTGCGGTCAAACAGCACTAAATCACCCGGTGTTAATAAGGCATTTAAGACCACTTTATTGGATGACGACGTGCCATTAAGCACAAAATAGGTTTTATCTGCATTGAACACTTTCGCCGCAAATTTTTGGGCTTCTTTTGCCGCACCTTCGTGGATCAGCAAATCCCCCATCGCCACATCAGCGTTACATAAATCAGTGCGAAAGAGATTTTCACCATAGAATTGGTAGAACTGTTCACCCGTTGGATGACGACGGAAAAATTGTCCACCTTGGTGCCCGGGGCAGGCAAACGTCACATTGTGACCCGCAGCATAATCCATCATTCGCGCAAAGAATGGTGGTAATAACTGTTCGAGGTATTGGTTTGCGGCCTCTCGTAGTTGGCGGCTATTTTCTTCACGCGCAGCAGGCGCTGGCAGTAATAATGCGGTCAAATAGTCAGGTGTTGGTGCATTGTCTGGTAGCTGCTTGTCACTAATGACAAACAGCGGAATACTGAGTTTACTGTCTGCAACTCTCTTCCACAGCCCTTGGTTTGCATCTTGTTCAGAGAGCACAACCGCAGCGATATTATTTAACTGTGCATCGCGAATATCTACCCACTGGAATTGACCCGTAAAATAGATAGCGACCCCCTGGCTACATGCCACATTGATTTTCTTCATAGCAGTCTGGCTCTTGGTTAGCTGAGGTAAAGAGGGGCTCAATATACTTGATAGATACTGAGAATGAAATAGTCAGAATTAATGCAAAATTATTCAGTTTTGCCTAGGGTGAATATTTTTTATAACTTACTGGTTAATCGTATAAAAATTTCCGGATAATCTCACCGGCTTTTTAGTCATAAACCATAAAAAATAGATTATTTGCAGATTAACCGACCGAAACAGACAATAATGACAGTGGATCAGTCGGTTAATTTTTCGAGACGACGAGGTTACTTGTTTCTTTCTACGTACAGAGTTTGAGATGGATATGCAAAGTCCGCATTATGACGCTTAACTATATCAATAATTTTCAAATAGACCGCTTGCTGCGCATCCAGCCATTCTGCCCATACGGTGGTTTTCGTAAAGCAGTACACCATAATATTTAGGGAAGAATCCGCAAACGCATCAAAATAGACCAGCAAGGTTTGCCCTGTATCGATATTTTCATCTTGCTTCAGCATGGTGCGAATATCGTCCACAATCGCGCTGACTTTGTCGGCATCTTCATAACGTAAACCGATTTCTGTTTTAATCCGTCGGTTAGTCATGCGCCCTGGGTTTTCAACACTAATGGAAGAAAATAGCGAGTTAGGAATATAAAGCGGACGATGGTCAAACGTAACAATCTTGGTGATCCGCCAGCCAATTTCGACGACCGTCCCTTCAATATTTCTATCCGGCGAGCTGACCCAATCCCCAATATTAAACGGGCGGTCAAAATAGAGCATGATCCCTGAGAAAAAGTTACTCAGAATATCTTTACCCGCCATACCGATAGCGATACCGCCAATGCCCCCAAATGCCATCAAACCTGACAAACTCATGCCAAAATGTTCACCAAATAACAGCATAATGATGACTATGACCGCGGTCTTAAATACGCGCGCAATAATCCTCGCGGAAGTTGGGTCACTGCCTTTTTTAATCTGTTTTTTCTCTAGGCGGTTAACCAACTGAAAGAATTTTCGCGTGATAATCAATGCTATCACCGATATGGCGACTAGATTAATCAGTGGTGTTGAAATAAAGGTTAAATCAAAGTCACTGGCTGCCATATCTACAGATTGAGCTGCCACTAACACCATCACGCACAGCACCATGGTTTGGATCACATGCACCAAAATGCTTTTTCGCTTATGTTTGTGCCGCTTGTGTAAAACTTCAAAAAGCAAATACAACGCTAAACAGACGGCAATGATGGTCATGCCAATGGCATATTTTTCAAGTAATGCTTCTATCATGTCGATTGCCCTAAACTGACATTAAAAACTAATTTGCTGTGTAAAATATAACACTCTAAATAGTGAGTGAATAACTGCTAAGATATCAATTATTCATTTAATTTTCTCAATAATTATCAATTACTTTTTAGG
>NZ_JAERJY010000077.1:0-15814 GCF_018257375.1 Providencia sp. JGM181
AAATAACCCAGATTAATAATGGGGAAATAGGTATTGTTAAATTTAACGATGCTAATAAACTTATTAATGTTGCGAGTGATAAACTTGGAAAAATAGTCAGCTTTACCGGTTTAGATGGTGACCGTAAATTAACGGGTATTGATAAAGGTACGGCAAATAATGATGCAGTTAATGTCAGTCAATTAAATGAAACTAATGCATTAGTCGCCAAGAACACCACTGACATTGCCGACAATAAAACCGCGATTGATAAGAACACTACCAATATCGCCGACAATAAAACTGCGATTGACAAAAATACTACCGATATTGCGGACAACAAAACCGCTATCGATAAAAACACCACCGATATAGCCGACAACAAAACGGCCATCGACAAAAACACCACCGACATTGCCGATAACAAGACCGCTATCGACAAGAACACCACCGACATTGCGGATAACAAAACCGCTATCGACAAAAACACCACCGATATCGCCGATAACAAAACGGCTATCGACAAGAACACTACCGATATCGCCGATAACAAAACGGCAATTGATAAAAACACTAGCGATATCACCAGCAATACCGCGGCAATTGATAAAAATACCCAAGACATCACCAAGCAAGGTGACGCGCTGAAAGATATCGCCACCAACTTGGAATCTGGAACCTTAGGGCTCGTCCAGCTGTCGGCCAACGGTGAAGAAGTGATATTGAGCGAAAAAGCCAAAGATGCTAAAGCGTTCAATATTGGCAACAAAACCCTCACGGGTGTGACGGCGGGTAAATTAAGCGCGGACTCCACTGAAGCAGTAAATGGCAGTCAGCTCCATGCCACCAATCAAACCGTGATAGCGAACACCACTGCGATCGCCGCTAACAAAACAGCCATCGACAAAAACACTACCGATATCGCCGCTAACAAAACAGCCATCGATAAAAACACCACCGATATCACCGATAACAAAACGGCTATCGATAAAAACACCACCGATATAGCCGACAACAAAACGGCGATTGATAAAAACACTAGCGATATCACCAGCAATACCGCGGCAATTGATAAAAATACCCAAGACATCACCAAGCAAGGTGACGCGCTGAAAGATATCTCCACCAACTTGGAATCTGGAACCTTAGGGCTCGTCCAGCTGTCGGCCAACGGTGAAGAAGTGATATTGAGCGAAAAAGCCAAAGATGCTAAAGCGTTCAATATTGGCAACAAAACCCTCACGGGTGTGACGGCGGGTAAATTAAGCGCGGACTCCACCGAAGCAGTAAATGGCAGTCAGCTCAATGCCACCAATCAAACCGTGATAGCGAACACCACTGCGATCGCCGCTAACAAAACAGCTATCGATAAAAACACCACCGATATCGCCGACAACAAAACGGCTATCGATAAGAACACCACCGATATCGCCGACAACAAAACGGCTATCGATAAAAACACCACCGATATCGCCGATAACAAAACGGCAATTGATAAAAACACTAGCGATATCACCAGCAATACCGCGGCGATTGATAAAAATACCCAAGACATCACCAAGCAAGGTGAAACGCTGAAAGATATCTCCACCAACTTAGAATCCGGTACCTTAGGGCTTGTTCAGCTGTCGGCCAACGGTGAAGAAGTGGTATTGAGCGAAAAAGCCAAAGATGCCAAAGCGTTCAATATTGGCAACAAAACCCTCACGGGTGTGACGGCGGGCAAATTAAGTACGGACTCCACCGAAGCAGTAAATGGCAGTCAGCTCAATGCCACCAATCAAACCGTGATAGCGAACACCACTGCGATCGCCGACAACAAAACGGCTATCGATAAAAACACCACCGACATAGCCGACAACAAAACGGCTATCGATAAAAACACCACCGATATCGCCGACAACAAAACGGCTATCGATAAAAACACCACCGATATCGCCGATAACAAAACGGCGATTGATAAAAACACTAGCGATATCACCAGCAATACCGCGGCGATTGATAAAAATACCCAAGACATCACCAAGCAAGGTGAAACGCTGAAAGATATCTCCACCAACTTAGAATCCGGTACCTTAGGGCTTGTTCAGCTGTCGGCCAACGGTGAAGAAGTGGTATTGAGCGAAAAAGCCAAAGATGCCAAAGCGTTTAATCTCGGTAATAAAACCCTGAACGGCGTTAAAGCGGGTAAATTAAGTGCGGACTCCACTGAAGCAGTGAACGGCAGTCAGCTCCATGCCACCAATCAAATGGTGAAAACCAATACGGATAATATTGCCAAGAATACGGGTGATATTGCTGATAACAAAACGGCTATCAGCAAAAATACCCAGGATATCGCGGAAAATAAAAACGCGATTACCACCATTACCAAAAACATTGATTCTGGCTCGTTAGGATTGGTGCAATTAAGTGCAGACAACCAGAAAATTGTCTTGAATAGCAAAGCCGATAGCGCTCGTGTATTTGAATTTAACAACCGGACATTAAGCGGTGTATCTGCGGGTCGAGTTGCGGCTAACTCTACCGAAGCGGTCAATGGTAGCCAGTTACATTCAACTAATCAAAACGTGGCCCAAAATACACAGAAGATCCAAGAAAATAGCGACAAAATAGCGCAACACGATACAGCGATTGCGCAAAACACCAAAGATATCCAAGCTAATACCGATAAACTGACGCAGCATGACAAAATGCTTAACCAGAATAGCCAAGACATTAAGGAAAACACCAACCGTCTAAACGAGCACGATAAGGAAATTGCTCAGAGTAAACAAGATATTAAGGCGAATACGGAAAAACTGGCTGAGCATGATAGCGCCATTAGTAAAAACACCAGCGATATTCAGAAAAATACGGCGGCATTGGATAAACAAGGTAGCGAAATTGCGCGTTTATCCTCAGAAATGGGAGATGCCGGAGCGCTGAAAATGAGCCGTGACGGTGAAAGTATCAACCTCAGTGATAAGGCAAAAAGCGTCAAATCCATCAATTTTGGCGACAAACAACTTTCCGGTATTGCCGATGCAAAGAATGACAGCGATGCCGTCAATTTAGCGCAAATGAAACGTGGTAATGCCGAAACCTTAAAATCTGCGAACACTTACACCGATGAACGCGTCAATCAGTTGGGTGAATTTACAGAAAATGGGTTAAATCGCCTGAATACCAAAATTGATGATTTAGACAAAAAAGTCGACAAAGGTTTTGCTGCGAATGCCGCACTATCTGGTTTGTTCCAACCGTATGGCGTAGGAAAAATGAACTTAACGGCGGGTGTCGGGGGTTATAAAGATGAATCCGCAGTCGCTGTCGGTATGGGGTATCGCATTAATGAAAATGTTGCTATCAAAGGGGGCGTCGCCGCATCAACGGGTACAGGTTCTTCCACTATGTATAACGCGTCAGTTAACTTTGAATGGTAGTGTGAGTTGATATATGAAGGGGAATACCTATTGTATTCCCCTTTTTGCTATTAATATTCGCTGTAATCCACTTCTTCGTCATTCAGCTCAACCATGACGTCAAAATGTTCCATGATGTCCATAAATGGTTCGAAAATACCGGAAGGAATTAAGATCTCATGGTAAGCATCATTACCGGAAGTCAGGCCCAATAAATAATAGCCAAGTGCTTGTAACTGCTGATTAGCGCGAACAAAAATTTGGTCTGGTCTTAAATCGTTTTTAGGGTCTTTAACGGCAAAATCTAGCTGAATATCCAATCCTTCGAACTCAACCGCATTTTCCAAAAAGCCTACAGCAGACTCACTGTCTTTCCAGTCTATCCAAAAGCTGTTTCCCATATTCGACCTGACAATAAGATCTGCCATTAAATAGCCAATTTCCCCCTCTTCGATACACTCGACGAACCCCTCTTCGTCTTCACTGATCGACTCTTTTAACTCTTCCTCAAATGAAGAGATATCCGTTTCCATATTCTCGATTGAATCTGGATTTAACAGCTTCGCCAGCTTGTTAACCACCTGCATAATGTCATTGAAATGGTCGAGCGCTTCTGGGTTCATGCCCTGCATCGTTGTTCCTTATTTTTAGCGTAATTGGCTGTATTTTCACTAAAATAGGTGATTCGGTATATCGACTAATTCCGATATTTACAATGAATTAACCCTGCACTGGCGTGCAAATCTCGATCAAAAAGCCATTTAGGTCATGAACATAACCTATCGTTTGTCCCCAAGGCATCTCCTGCGCGTCTTGTACCAACTCAGCACCCACTTTAACCGCTTGAGCCAAAGCGTTTTGCACATTATCAGTCTCAAAAGCAAGTTCAAAAACAGGGGCATACGGATTGGGAGCAACCGCGCCTTTACCTAGTTGGTTCATTAGCGCTAATGAAGAAAATGAAATCGTTGTACTACCAGTATCCAGCTCACCATAATCACCACTTTCATGGAGAAAGGATTTTTTAAAACCAAAAGCTTGTTGGTAAAAATCGAGGGTTTTCTCTACATTCTCGACATACAAAATAGCGTATTTGAATTTCATTATTTTCTCTCACGTCATAGGAAGTATTAGATAGGGAGTATTAGGCTTTGTCGGTATCAAATTGCTTGGCAATATCCACCAGCCATTTTCGGATCACTTTTTCATCAGACTCACTCACTCCACTTAATAATCTATTTTCAGTGGATTTAACAGCACCTTTGCATTGAAGTAATAATGCTTTCCCTAATTGGGTTATTTCAATAATTTGGATCCGTCCATGCTCAGGGTGCGGCAACTTAGAGATCATTCCCGCCTTTTCGAGGTTTTTCACAATCACACTCATCGTCTGTGGCGTTAATAATGATAGCCTCGCTAAATCAGCCCCTGAGGCTTTAGGATATTCTGCAACCATTAACAACACAGAAAATTGCGGAAGCGTGACTCCCACATCCTGCAAAACTTGCTCCATGCGAATACGATGAGCCGCATGAGCCTGCCGCAGTAAATAGCCAATATGGCCCGACTCTCCACGTTTGCCTTCCCCTATTTCAGGGATCATCGATGTATTAACTTTTGACTTGCGCATAATGTAAGAATTCGAATATTATTATCAGAGTTCTTATATTATCCGTTTGGAGCACATAATGAAACCTGAAATTATTGGAAGAAGTGATTGGAATCAGTTTGAAAAAATCGCCCCTGAAGTCGTTGCCGCGATGGGAGAACTGGGAAAAGCTGTCAGCAATTCAGGGCTTGAAAAACCGCTCACTGAATTACTGAAAATACGCGTTTCCCAAATCAACGGTTGTGCGTTTTGCTTGCAGTATCACTTAAACTTAGCCCGTAAATTGGGGATTGAAGCCGCTAAATTGGATCTTCTACCAACTTGGCGTGATGCCGG
The DNA here is from genome assembly GCF_018257375.1 of Providencia sp. JGM181. Lineage (NCBI taxonomy): Bacteria > Pseudomonadati > Pseudomonadota > Gammaproteobacteria > Enterobacterales > Morganellaceae > Providencia > Providencia sp. JGM181. The sequence continues at coordinate 5,329 of NZ_JAERJY010000077.1, forward strand.
TATTTATACTCCTCGCGAACAAGCTGCGCTAGCTTGGGCAGAATCACTAACGCTAATGGCTGCTCAGCATGTTTCTGATGATGTTTATCAAGCACTACAGAATGAATTTACTGAATCCGAAATTGCGTTTCTAACCTCAGCGATTGGGGCGATTAACGCTTGGAATCGCATCGCGGGCGCTCTGCAATTTGCGCCACCAATTCCTAAATCGAGTTTGTAAAATCGTGCATCCCAAGGTGAATATCGCCCTTGGGATGGTTGATTAACGGCTATACCGCTGCTGAATAAATTGCGCGCACAGCATCAAGGTTAAGCTTATCAATACCGCCAGACAGGCCATCGCCATACCGCTGCCGATTGAACCTTGTTCAAACTGGCGCCAAACAAAAATCGACACGGTTTGCATGCCCGCAGGCGCTAGTAACAGCGAGGAAACCAGCTCTCGTGATGCCACCGCAAACACCAGCATCATCGCCGCCACTAAACTCGGTAAAACTAACGGAAATAAAATCAGTCTCAGTGACGTCATTAACCCTGCGCCATGAACCCGTGCCGCATCGGATAAGCTGCCGCCAATTTGCGTGAATGCCGCACTGCAATAACGCACGGGATAAGGCAGTAATAAGCAACTATAAGCGAGCAATAAAATTCCCCAAGTATGATAAGGCGTGATGGGCCAAAACGGTTGATTCCACGCCAAAATAAGCCCCACTGCGACCACAATGCCGGGAATGGCAATTGGCAGCAATGAAAGCCCATCCAGTAAGGCTGCTCCACGGATCCGCTGCGCGACGACCAGCCATGCACATAAAAAACCCAATATCCCCGTCAATATCGCTGTTGCCGTTGCGAGAGAAACGCTCGTCAATAAGGCATCGAGGGCTTCCGTATGGCTATTTAATAGCCCAGAAAAATGCCGGAGCGTTAGGTTATCCAGCGTCAATCCGCCAGAAACCGTATTGGAAAATGCCGTGCCAAACATAGCCAGTAACGGCATGCCAACCGCGCAAAGCGCCACGAAAGAAAACAAACACACCACGGGAATACGCCAAATACCCAATGAGCGTGTCACCAATGCCGCGGCTTTGCCCGTATTCGTCGCCACATTGCGCCCAGATACTAACGAACGCTGTAAGGTGTAAGCCAGTAGCGCCAAACTGGCTAATACCAATGACAGCGATGCCGCTCCCGGTAAATCTATCGGCCAATCGGCAAGACGCTGCTCGATATCCGTTGTCAGAACCCGAATACCATTCGGCGAGCCAATCGCCGAAGGAATGCCGAATTCTTCAATCGCCAAAGTGAAGACCAGCAATAAGCCAGCGGCAATGGAAGGTAAAGAGAGAGGCAATGTCACTCGCATAAATGCCTGCCATGCGGATGCCCCATGAACTTGCGCCACATCCGCCAGCCGGTTGCCATTCGCCGCCATGCTGCGAGAGACCGCAAAGTAAAGAACGGGAAATAAATTCAATGACATAATCACCACCATTCCCCCAAGGGAAAATAGGGCGCTGCCGGGGCTAATACCAAATAATTGCTGAGAATAACCATTCGGTTGCAAGGTTAACATCCATGAAAGCCCTGCAATATAAGGCGGAATTAAAAACGGGATCAAAAACAGTAAGTCCCAAACTCGGGCAAAAGGTAGGTTAAATAAGCCACGTAAAGCCCCTAATGGAATGGCTATCACGGCACTCACCAGCGACACACCTAAACCCAGTAAAAACGTATTTTGCAGTAAATTGGCCAGTTCCAGCTCATTAAATAGATGGATAATTGGCTGGAAAATTTGGCTGAAATCCCCTTGTCCAAAATTCGGAAATAGCGCTTGTAACACAATAAAACTCAAGGGAATAATCACTAAAATCGCCAAGGCGATTAAGATCGAGAATGGCAATAAACGACGAGTCATCATCAGAAAATCAGCTCCTGCTGGGTCGCTAATGCCACCCAGCGGCGAGGAAGAGAAAACCGTTAGCGGAAAATCCCACTAAAGCGAGATAACACGCTGCTGCGCTCTGCACTATCAGTGGTCGGTTCTGGCAACAGTGTTAACGTCGAAAAATCAGGGCGTTTGCCCGCGACATCCGTTCTTGCTGGCATCAACCAGGCATCTGCCACGATTTTCTGACCTTCAGGTGAGAGCACGTAATCAATAAAGGCTTTGGCCTCATTTTGCTGTTTGCTGCTGTTTAAAATCATCATTGGGCGTGGCGCGATGGCCGTACCGCTGCTTGGGAAAATGACCTCGATGGATTCACCTTCCGCGATGCTGCCGTAAGCCACATAGTCGACTGCACCAAATACAGCCGCTTTTGCCCCTTGCAACACAGGCGTTAACGCTTGCGCATTCGGACCAGAAATCACCATGCCGTTGGCTTTTAATTCAGAGAATAGTGTCCATGCTGCTTCTTGCTTCGCATTCTGTAATCCCAACAATAAGTCTAACGATGCCCCTGACAATGCAGGATCTGGCATGGTGACTTTATCTTTAAAAACGGGCTGCGCTAAATCTGTCCAATCTGTTGGCTTCGGCGTGCCACTTTTACTGTTCCAAACGATCCCCAATGCGGAGATCCCTTGCGCCACATAGTATGGCGTTTTGAATTGCACAGGCACTTTTTCGGCATTCGGGCTTTCATACGCCAGTAACCAACCTTTTTGTTGAAGGTCTACCGCGGTATCCCATGAAGCAGAAATTAAGACATCCGCACGCGGGTTTGCTTGTTCCGCCTCTAAGCGCGCCATCACTTTGCCTGTCGTAGCCTGAAAAACATCCACTTTCACGCCCGTTTGCTTTTCATACCCTGCGGCTAGCTGTTTTGCCATCGCCCCCGGACCTGCGGTATAGACGGTCAATGCCTGGGAAGAAACGGAAAATAGTGCACAAGATAATCCTAAACTCATTGCGATACCTTTCATGGAAAAATGGTTTGATAACATTAGCTTTTGCATAACAGAGTCTCTCTTCATAAGGTGGTCAAACTGTCTATTTTGCCGTTTTGGATATGGGCAATTTGATGCGCCAATGCATGGGCTTCAGCCGGATCGTGCGTGACATAAACGGCGGTAATTTCTAGTGAACGAAGTAACTGCGCCATCTCATCACACAGAGCACGGCGCAAGGCAACATCGAGGTTAGAAAGGGGTTCATCAAACAGTAAAATTTCAGGTTCCGCGATAATGGCGCGGGCTAATGCAACCCGCTGCTGCTGACCGCCTGAAAGGTCGGCAGGTTTACGCTTAGCAAACCCCGCTAATCCAACCCGCTCTAAGGCTTGGTTCACCCTATCCTCTATCGCTTGACTCGCCACTTTGCGCATACGTAAAGGAAATGCCACGTTCTGAAATACGCTCATGTGCGGCCAAAGTGCATAATCTTGAAACACCATACCGAGATTGCGCTGTTCCGGCGGGACAAGTCTCTGGGAACTTGCGACCAGCTTTTCATTCAAGAAAATCTCACCTGAGCTTGGTTGCAATAACCCCGCTAACAGCTTCAATAAGGTACTTTTACCGCAACCAGAGGGACCTAATAGCGCTAAGATAGAGCCTTTTGCGACAGTCAGATCAATCCCATCCAGCACCGTTTGATGAGCAAAAATTTGAGAGAGTTTGTGAATAGAAATCATCGGATGCTGCGAAGCGAATTGTGCATTCGCTGCGTTAGCTTTTTGAAAAGCATCCTGACTCCCATTCAATGAAGAGAGTACGTTTAACATACATTGTTATCCTCTTTGGGACTTAATCGTTATCGAGGATGCTACGAAAGGAATGGGTCAGTGAGATGACAAATTTATGATGGAATAATGACAGGGCGAATAATACCGGCGGAATTATTAATATTATAAATAAAACAGGAAAGGATGAGTTTTCTCACCCCTTCCCGTCATTTTATTCCGTCGTAGATTGTGCTTGATGGACTGCAATATAACGCTGATAACGCTGCGGTTTCAAGCGGCTTAAATCCACCAAAACCAAGCCATCGATACAGTCGTTAAACGCGGGATCAGTACCAAAATCAATAAACTGCACGCCACCCGGCTCACACAACTCGGTGTATTGTTTATACAGCGTCGGAATAGAGCAGCCAATATTGCTCAGTAAGCTTTTTAGCTTCACCAAATCTTCTTGGTAATTATGACCATCAAACTGGGCTAAAACCTGTGGCAGTGATGCAGGGTAAGGCTTGCGGGATTGCGCCATTGCCAGCTCCGAGGAGAAATAGAGACGATAAAAGGCAATCAATAAATCACGCGCAGCAACGGGCATGCTTCCAGAGATAGACACTGGACCAAATAGATAACGATATTGCGGATACTTCGCTAAATACGCGCCAATACCTAACCAAAGATAATCTAAGCCACGTTTGCCCCAATAGGCTGGTTGAATAAAACTGCGCCCTAATTCAATCCCTTGCGCCAAAATAGGCATCATGTCTTGGTTATAGTGGAACAGGCTATTACTGTATATCCCCTCTAACCCTTTTTTCTCTAACTGCTGCTCCGTCGGCACAAATCGGTATGCGCCCACTACTTCTAAATCCTCTTCATCCCATAAAATAAGATGGTAATAATCGTCATCGAAACTATCGAGATCACGGCGTCGACCGGAGCCTTCCCCCACCGCACGAAATGCGATTTCCCGCAATCGTCCTAGCTCGCGTAAAATCGGCGTTCGCTCTTCTTGCTGACGCTGATAAAGGTAAATAATTTTACCATCGGGAGTCACGCCTAGTTGCTCGCAAGCCGCTAAAGCCTTTTTCAGTTCAATGCGATCTTCGGGTAATGCGATTGGCGCTTCACAGGTAAACAGCCCCGCTTTTCCTTTGCCTAGCAGATACACATGACGACGAAACCGCTCTGCCAGCTCATTATCATTCGTTCGTCCGTCATACCATTGAGAAAACGGGATGCGTCCACCGATACGTAATTTGATGCGATTATTGCGCTGCTTGAACATTTCGTTCACCAGCATCAAAGCCGATAGCGGCTTATACACCAAGGATGTTGTGTAGAACAGCAGGCTGTTACGGGCTTGCACATGCACAGGAACAATCGGTGCGCGAGATTTGGCGGCTAAACGTAAAAAACCCGTGCGCCAATGGCAATCACGAATGCCTTTCGTGCTCCAACGAGAAACTTCCCCCGCAGGGAAAACAACCAAGGCTCCTTGGTTATCAAGATGAGATTGCATACCGACGACTTGCTGGCGGTTGGTACGGTTGCCAACATTATCGACAGGAATAAATAAGCTTTGAAGTGGCTCAAGGTAACTGAGCATTTGGTTGGCGACGATTTTGACATCCGGTCGAACCGTTGCGACTGCACGTAAAATGGCGAGCCCATCAAGGGAGCCAATCGGATGATTTGCAACAAATAAGACCGGTCCTTGGCTTGGGATGTTTTCTAAATCCCCGTCGCCTAATTCGCAACGGACATTCAAATCATTCATAAATTGCTCGACAAGATCGAGCCCTTTTAGATGTGGGTAATCTTCAGCAAGCTGCTGGAAATCTCTTTCATGTAGTAAACGCTTTAATAATTTCCGTTTCCAAGCGGGCAGTGTTTGCTGCGGAAAAGCACTTTCCAGTAAAGCATCAACACTAAACATAATGAAGTCCTCTCACATGCGCGTTATTGGCAAATTTAAGTCATAATAATGACGAATAAATAACCACTTTGTGACAAGATTATGAAATAAATTATGCAAGAACTATACGTCATTGTCCGAGAAACCCTCGACACTTTTGACGATTTCCTCTCCATTTAGCTTTTGTTTACTTTTCACCTAAAAATATTTTCTTTTTATTCAGTCAATTACAAATTCAATCTTCGCTAAAAAAACTGGCACAAACCCTGCATTAGCTCTCTTGAAAGAGCGGGAAACCGCTACACAAAAATAGAGGAGCAATGTTGATGGAAAAAGTCATCACCGTCTGCCCGTATTGCGCCTCAGGCTGTAAAATCAACCTGAAGGTGGAGAACGGGAAGATCATTGGCGCAGAAGGCGCAAATGGTCACACAAATGAAGGGGAGCTTTGCCTGAAAGGTTACTATGGCTGGGACTTCATTCATGACACTAAAATTTTAACGCCGCGTTTAAAAAACCCGATGATCCGCCGTCAGCGTGGAGGCAAATTAGAAGTCGTTTCTTGGGAGGAAGCCATTGAATTTGCAAGCTCCCGTTTATTAGCCATCAAAGAAAAATATGGTCCAAAAGCCATCATGACGACAGGCTCTTCCCGCGGTCCGGGTAATGAAGCTAACTTCGTGATGCAAAAATTTGTTCGTGCAGCGGTCGGTAGTAACAATATCGACTGCTGTGCTCGTGTCTGACACGGCCCTTCGGTTGCAGGTCTGCAGCGTTCGGTCGGTAATGGCGCAATGAGCAACTCAATTGTTGAAATTGAGGATACCAAATGTATTTTTGTCTTCGGTTATAACGCCGCGGACTCACACCCTATTGTCGCTCGCCGGATTTTAAAAGCGAAAGAGAAAGGGGCACAAATTATTGTCTGCGACCCGCGTTATATTGAAACCGCGCGTATTGCAGATATTCACTTACCACTGAAAAACGGTTCGAATATCGCGTTATTGAATGCGTTAGCCTACGTTATCATCGAGGAAAATCTGTATGACCATGCCTTTATCGAGGCACATACCGACAAATTCGACGAATATCGTGCATTAGTGGCGCCGTATACACCAGAATCGGTTGAAGAAATCACTGGCATCAAAGCTGAGGATATTCGCAGAACCGCACGGATGTACGCTAAAGCTGAAAATGCCACCATTTTATGGGGCATGGGTGTCACTCAGTTCTACCAAGGGGTGGAAACCGTTCAGTCTCTCACCAGCTTGGCATTACTCACTGGCAACCTAGGTAAGCCGCATGTGGGTGTGGGTCCTGTACGTGGTCAAAATAACGTACAAGGTGCCTGCGATATGGGGGCGTTACCGAATACGCTACCGGGCTATCAGTATGTTTCGGATAAAGCGGCTCTCGATAAATTCGCCAAATTCTGGGGCATTGATGCAATGCCGGATGAAAATGGTATTCCGCTGAGTGAAGTCCCTCACTTTATCGATGAAGGCGTTCTGAAAGCGCACTATGTAATGGGTGAAGATCCACTACAAACGGAGCCGGATTTAGCGACGATTCGCCGCACGTTCGACAAACTTGAGCTGTTAATCGTGCAAGATATCTTTATGACCAAAACCGCGTCGATTGCAGACGTGATTTTCCCAGCGACTTCTTGGGGGGAACATGAAGGTGTCTATACAGCGGCTGACCGTGGCTTCCAACGCTTCTATAAAGCGGTAGAGCCTGTGGGTGATGTGAAAACTGACTGGGAAATCATCAGTTTAATGTCAACCGCAATGGGCTACCCAATGCACTACAACAACACCAAAGAAATTTGGGATGAGCTACGTGAGCTTTGCCCGATTTATTTTGGTGCGACTTACGAGAAAATGGCGGGCTTGGCATACATTCAATGGCCATGCCGTACATTAGAAAGTCAAGGCACCGAGTACCTGTATGAAGGTGGTAATTTCGATACACCAAATGGTCGAGGTCAATTCTTTACTTGCGAATGGCGTCCACCAATCGACCAAGTCAGTGCTGAGTACCCAATGGTTCTTGCCACCGTGCGTGAAGTGGGTCACTACTCTTGCCGCTCTATGACCGGTAACTGTAAAGCCCTGGCGTCTCTTGCTGACGAGCCAGGTTTTGTTCAGATCAATACGGCCGATGCGAAAGCGTTAGGCATTAAAGATCAGGAACTGGTTTGGGTCTGTTCACGACAAGGTAAAGTCATCACTCGCGCAAATATCAGCGACCGCCCAAATAAAGGTGCTGTATATATGACGTATCAGTGGTGGATTGGTGCTTGTAATGAACTGGTCGCTGAGAACTTAAGCCCGATAACCAAAACACCAGAATACAAATATTGTGCGGTACGTGTTGAACCAATCGCGGATCAACATAAAGCCGAGCATTATGTGGTTCAGGAGTATACGGGGATCAAACGTCGCTTACGTGAGGCAGCCGAAGGTTTATAGTTTGTTTTAACTCTTTGCACTGTAGGAATGCATATATAAAGCAGACCTACAGTGCAAACTATATTAAAAGCGACCGATATTAAAAATTACATAGCGATAATAAACATCGCCCTTCAACAATCGATTAAAATAAAATATTAATCGCCATTAAAAACTATTTAATAAAAAAATAACCTTTCAACAAAATAATCAACATCCTTTATTTTTACTGATTAATTTCCCTTTCTTTTTATCTTTTCCCTTTCCTTTTTATCTTTTCCCTTTCCCTTTTCTTTTTTTCTATTTTTTAACACTTATCAATCTCTAAATAATTCGCGTTGTGGCTAGGCGGCAGACGCAGCTAAGCCCTAGGAGCATACACAAGTATGTGACTAGGGTTAGTAAGGATAGCCAACAACGCCACGGCGTGAAGTATGACGAGATTAAGTATGTGACTCGAGTTAGCAAGGCCAGCCAACAACGCCACAGCGCGAAGTATGACGAGATTACTGGAATAGATCTTGAACACTAACTCCCAGCCTCTGCATTCTTGAAAGCAACGTCGTACGCTTCAACCCTAAGCGGGCTGCCGCCCCTCTCGCCCCTGCAACCACCCCATTGGTGGCTTTCAGCGCTTCAATAATGCGGTTTCGCTCTTCATCGTCGCTCTCTGGCGCATCTGTCTGCATTTTCCGCTCTAATGCACTGGGCCTATTGATAGCTTCTTTAATACGAGATGGCTTTGGGATATTTAGCTCATGCAGTTGAATATTTAGCGTATTTCCACGGGTTAAAATGACGGCACGCTCAATGACATTTTCCAGCTCCCGCACATTGCCTGGCCATGGGTACAAGGATAGCTGCGCGAGTGCATCGCGAGGAATACAATCAATTTTACGGTTCATACGCTGCGCCATTTTCTTGGTGAAATAGGTCGCGAGCAGTGGAATATCTTCTGGTCGGTCACGTAATGGCGGGATAACAATCGGGAATACATTCAAACGATAATAGAGATCTTCACGAAACTCTCGGTCTTCCGTCATCGCTTTTAAGTTGCGATTGGTCGCCGCAACAAGGCGCACATCCACAGGGATAACTTTATTGCCACCAATGCGCTCAATCTCACGCTCTTGCAAAACACGCAATAATTTTGGCTGTAGATCCAATGGCATATCACCAATTTCATCTAAAAACAGCGTGCTTTTATCCGCCATTTCAAAGCGACCAATATGAGTGCAGGTTGCCCCAGTAAATGCGCCTTTATCATGTCCAAATAGGTCGCTTTCCAGTAAACCCGTCGGGATTGCTGCACAGTTCATTTTAATCAGTGAACGTTGATGGCGATTGCTAAGCTGGTGAACGGCTCGGGCAATTAACTCTTTACCGGTACCCGTTTCACCCAAGATGAGTACGGTGCTATCACTACGAGCGACTAAATCCACTTGCTCCAGTACTTCGCGCATCGCCTGACTTTGAAAGACAATTTCGCTGAAACTATTGGTGTTTTGGATCTGTTCATTAAGCCATAAATTTTCATTTTTCAGGCTATCTTTGAGGCGAGTGATTTCACCATACGCTGCGGCATTGTCCACGGCTATCGCAAAGCGTGCCGCCACTTGTTTCAACAAAGTGCAGTTATCTTCGGTGAAAATGTGGTCATCTTCATGGGATAAAACCAAAACACCCAATGGCTTATGATTGAATGCCAACGGTAACAGCAACGTTTCCGTCATTCCTTCTGCACACAAATTTTGATACAGAGGGTCTTGAGTTTGACTATCGAGCGTTAAGCGCAGCGGTTTGTTGCTCTCCAAAACTTGAGCGAGATCCGCATGTAGTTCATTAAGATGATACTGGCTTTTTTTAACGGGTTTTGAGCGTTGATAATGGCTTGAATAACAAAGATAAACCGCTGAACTGACATTATCACAAAGGGCAACGCTAATTTGGCTAATACCAAAAAATCGGTAAATTTCTCGCGAAACTTCAGCCACTAACCCATCCATTTCAAGATGAGAAAGCACTGAGTTAGTGATGTCCACAAGGATCCTGAATTGGTCACGTTCATGACGAATTTGTTCGGTGGTTTCGGATATGCTCACAAAATCTCCAATCTCGTCCTAATCCACTGCATTGCTAAGTCATTTATTTATTTTACTGACTAACAATAATGAGAATTAGTTAGAGTTTTAAATTTTCATTTATAAACGACTTATTTATCCATAATAAAAATAAAAAAGTTTAATAGTGTGATTAATGCGATTGCTGTTTTTGATTTAATACTAATATTGTAGTCATTATTTGAAAAAATAATATCAGAGTCTGATTTAAGTTTGATCCATTCACCTATTTTAGATACTGGTTGATTAAACGAGATGAGCAGACCTTAGAAGTCATGTTGCGTGATTCGTTATTGACGACAGACAATGTTGTGCAAG